>JAKSBB010000997.1 GCA_022361315.1 Desulfobacterales bacterium | reverse complement strand
TGAGGTGAGAAACCTGGCCATGCGGGCCGCGGATGCGGCGAAAAACACCTCTGAGCTCATCGAAGGCACGGGGAAAAAAGTCAGCGCAGGTGCGGAACTGGTGGCCAAAACCAATGAGGCCTTTGAACAGGTCACAGAAAGTACGGCCAAGGTCGGTCACCTAGTATCGGAAATCAGCGATGCCTCCAATGAACAGTCCGAAGGCATCACCCAGGTTTCCGCTGCAGTTTCCGATATGGACACCGTGGTCCAGCAGAACGCGGCCGGAACGGAAGAACTCTCCTCCCAGGCCGGTGAACTCAAAAGCAAGGTGGGCATTATGCTGGAGATCGTGGAAGGACAGCAGAGCGGTCACTCAAGCGCCAGGGCACTTCCCGCAGGTTCCCCTGCCAGCCAGCCGAAACTGGCCGCCGGAAAAGAAGGTGAAGTCCGGCCGGACCAGGTCATCCCCTTTGATGATGACGACGACGGCGATTTTAAAAACTTCTGATCCGCAAATTTAAGTAACAAATCCCGGAAGCGCCTGCAGGTGCTTCCGGGATTTGATGTCCACAGCTCCAGACCATACCCTTTCCTGATCCACACCTCGAGCCCCCACCGAATTTTATTCGGTTAAATCCAAAATATTATCCTATAAAATTCAAATTTTTTCCTTGACTTTGCAACTTGATTCGGCAAAAGATAATGAATAACATTCATTACATTACCCGGTAATGCCAAGGAGCCCACCCTATGGACACCATCGACTGCCACACCTTGAAAGCCCTCCAGCAGGACGGCCGGAAAAAGAACTCAGAACTCGCCAAGGAAACAGGCTTAGCCCCCTCCACCATGCTGGACCGGGTGAAAAAGCTGGAAGACCGCGGCATCATCCAGGGCTACCGGGCTGTGGTCAACCCCGGCAAACTGGGGCTGATGGCCCAGGGATTTGCCTGCATCTCCCTGGACCGGCACCGGGTGAAGAACATTCAAAACCTGGAAGAAGAGATCAACAACATCCCTAATGTCCGGGCCTGTTACCATATCACCGGCCGGTTCGACTATATCCTCCATGTGGTGGCCCCGGACCTGGAAAGCTTAGGCCAGCTCATCAAAAAGCAACTGGCCACCATCCCTGGCATGGGAAAAATTGAAACCTTTCTGGTGTACGAAGAGGTGAAGCCGGATCAGGGATGGCCCATAGATGCGGCCAAAGGCGCCAGTCTTACCTGAACACCCGCAAATTTAAACGAATTAACCCCTAAGGAGGTATTCATGAAAAAGAAAAAGGCAATCCACGATTTCTACCGCATGAAGGCAGAAAAGGCAAAGGTCACCTGGCTCACCTCCTACGATTACCCCACCGCACAATTTGCCGAAGCTGCCGGGTTGGATATGATCCTGGTGGGGGATTCTCTGGGGATGTGCGTCTACGGCTACAAAAGTACGGTTCCCGTGACCATGGAACAGTGCATTGTCCATAGTGAGGCGGTGCGCAGAGGGGCGCCCAACACCTTTGTCATCGGTGATATGCCCTTCATGAGTTACCAGGCCTCGGATGAGGATGCCGTGCTGAACGCCGGCCGTTTTCTCAAGGAGGCGGATATGGATGCGGTGAAACTGGAAGGGGGAACCCGGGTCGCGTCACGCATCCGGGCCATTGTGGATGCCGGTATCGTAGTGGTGGGACATATCGGCCTGACCCCCCAGAGTTCCGGGAGCCTGGGCGGACACAAGGCCCAGGGAAGAACCGCCGAAGCCGCCGCCCTGGTGGTGGAAGATGCCCTGGCCGTGGAAGCGGCCGGCGCCCACATGCTCCTGGTGGAGGCCGTGCCGCCGGAGGTCTGCGCCCATATCGCCGCCACCCTCACCATCCCCGTATACTCCATCG
>JAKSBB010001247.1 GCA_022361315.1 Desulfobacterales bacterium | reverse complement strand
GTAATTCTCCAGTTAATCCTTTGGGTTCTGCCCGTCACCATCAGGCAGACGGATGATAAATGTCGTGCCTTCTCCTATGGCACTTCGGGCCTCCAGGCTTCCCCCATGATCCTGAACCACGATAAAATAGGATACGGAAAGGCCTAAGCCGGTGCCCTCGTTCACCGCCTTGGTGCTGTAAAAGGGTTCAAATATCCGGTTGACCATCTCCGCTTCCATGCCGGGCCCGTTGTCTCCAACGCGGATGCACACCCCATCGACTTCCTTTTTGACGTCTATGGTGATCTCCGGATTTTCTGTGCCGGTTTCCGCCATTGCCTGGGCGGCGTTTTTAATCAAATTGAAAAACACCTGCTGAATATTGCTTTCGTCGCAAAGTACACTGACAGGAGACTCCGGATAACAGGTGGTAATCTGAATTTTTCTGATGTCGTATTTTTTAGCCAGGCTGTAGTCGCTCACGGCGAGTTCTACGGTTTGGTCAACAATCCCGCAGATATCGTTGTACGCTTTTTCTGCTGCCCGTTTATGCACAAAATTGAGCATGTTCCGGACGATTTTTGCGGCCCTTTCCCCGGTATCATGAATGGCATCCAGAAACCCTGTGATGCCTCGTTTTTCAAGATAACTATTAAGGGCATCAAAAGAGATACCCGCTTCTTCAGCAGCCTTGAAATTGGCGGGTATTGTTCCGGAAAGCCTGTGCTTGATAACCTGGGCACTCTGCATCATACCGGCAAGGGGGTTGTTGATTTCATGGGCCATGCCTGCGGCCAAACCACCGACGGTGATCATCTTTTCCGTCTGAATCATCAGGGCTTCGGCCTTTTTACGATCCGTGATATCCCGCCAGGTGGTGTAGATGACCTGCTTATTCTGATCCAGAGAGACGACGGTGAGTAACACCTCCACCGGGAAAACCTCTCCGTTGGCCCGGACATGAACCCATTCGAACCGATGACTTCCTTTTTCAACTGCGATTGCCATCATCTCGCCGGCCTTTGTAAAGGAATCCTTCCCGTCGGGCTGGTGGGACGGCGAGAGTTCCGAAGGATGGGTCTGCAGGAGTTCTGTTTTGTTTTTGTACCCCAGCATATCCACCGTGGCCTGGTTGCAGTCCACAAATATTTCATTCTCGATGATGAGGTTTGCGTCTTTGGAGTATTCAAAAAGCCGTCTGTACTTTTTCTCGCTTTTTATCAGGGCGGCTTCGTAGGCGTTGCGTTCCGAGAGCATCCGGTTTGCGGTGCGGGCCAGGGGAATGAACTCCGCAAAGGTGATATCCTCTTCTGCCAGGGGGGTATGCGCCGTGGCAGATCCCTTGAAAAACGTGCCCATCATCTGGAGGTTCCGACCGATCTTTCTGGACAACAACCAGGCCAGGGCAGCGGAAAGTACCAGGCATGCCACAAGCCCTGCGCCTGAAATGGCGAGAAAACGGATTGTGGCGGCTTTCAACTCCTTCTGCTTTTTTAAAATACGAGATTCCACGGTATCCACATAGACGCCTGTGCCGATGTACCAATTCCAGTCCCGTACCGGCATGGCATAGGCTATTTTGTCCGACGGCGCATCCTCTTCTTTTCTGGATGACACGTACCTGACAAATCCGCCCCCAGCCCGTGCCGCTTTGATGAAGGCGTCGACAAACCTGAACCCGGTTGCATCCTGGGCCTCCCGGAGGTTTTTCCCCTTTAAGGAACCGGTGAGGCTGACGCCGTCAAAGGTACCGGCGAAAATATAATTTCCATTACCGAAAACAAAATTTTCCAGGTAAGCCAGCACCTCGGCCTTTATGATGTCTTCCTCGTCCGCCACATACTTGCCGTTGCCGATAACCCAATCCAGCGGTTTAAAATGTTTCACATAGGATATCTTGGGCACCAACACCCCCGGTGCGTCGGGTTTGTTCCAATGGTAGGTGGAGAAGCCTTCTCCGGCAGGGGACTGAACCACACGGATGAAGTCCCTCATGATATATTTACCTTTGCTGTCCCTGACCGCCATCAGGTTCTGCCCCTCCAACTCGGGATTGTTACGGTTGATGAGTTCTGTCCCCGCCATATCTTCGGCAAAATAATAGCCTTTACCGTTGTCCCAGGAAGCGGCATACAGGGCATCGTGAATGAGAGAAACGATCTTGTACCGGGGATGGATGTCTTTGTTCTTTTCCCATATATAAAAGGCTGTTTCATGGGCTTCCAGCGTACGGGACTTCACCTCCTGCCTCACCCGCTTTTCTGCAAGGGATTTTTTATGCGTAATATAATGAACCGCCTGGCGGACCTGGGCCTGAACCGCCTCTTTCTGGGATGCGATATAGGTCTCCCGCACCTGGTCAAACTCTGCTTTTCGCCCTTTGAGTTCCCCTGCCATCCACAGGTATGCGAGAAGACAGAGCAGTCCCAGATAGAGAATCGTCATACTGCTCCAGAATACGGTGATCAACCGTTTTTTCCCGATCTTAGGTCCTTGGGTCATGGGCCCTTCGCTAATAATTTAGTAAGTTGATGGGTTGCGAATAGTTCAGTCTACCAGCGCGGTTCACCCAGTGTCAATTATAAAGCCATCCCTTTCACTTCACTTTAAGTGGGAAAACCAATATAATTCTTGACATTGAGATCAAAGAGCCCTAATTAAAAATTTGATTATATTTTTGATCATATAATATCCGACAGATGCGCCAGGGTCATGGTATAACGTAACTGCCGGATGAAAAGGAGAAGCTTATGTATGGATGGATGGGGAACATACTCCGTGTTGACCTGACCGCCGGGCAATGCACCAGGGAGGCATTGGATCCGGGTGTTGCCAGAGATTATGTGGGCGGCAGGGGACTCGGTATTTATCTGTTATCCAAAGAAGGGAATCCTTCAGGGGACGCGCTGGCACCGGACAATCCCCTGATCATGGCAACCGGTCCCCTGACCGGTACGGGCGCCCCCACCGGGGCCCGGTACATGGTCATGACCAAATCCCCGCTGACAGGTGCCGTCACCTGTTCCAATTCAGGAGGGAAATTCCCCACAGAGATGAAACGGGCCGGATTTGACGCAATCATCTTTTCAGGCCGGTCTGAAAAGCCGGTCTATCTCTGGCTGGAAAACGGTGAGGCGGAGTTGCGGCCCGCCGACCATCTGTGGGGGAAAAACACCCATGAGACCACGGAGACCCTGCTGGAAGAAACCGCCTCCGGGGCAAAAGTCGCCTGTATCGGCCCTGCCGGTGAAAAGCAGGTCTTGTTCGCCGCCATCATGAACGATAAGCACCGGGCTGCGGGCCGTTCCGGCGTCGGTGCCGTTATGGGCAGCAAAAACCTGAAAGCCGTTGTGGTCAAGGGTAAGGGACGGGTCCCCCTGGCGGATCAGGACCGGTTCAAGACCTTCAATAAAGAAATTATGGATATCTTTAAAGCGGGGGTCAAGGAAACCCCGCTTGGCCTTACCGTCAACGGCACCGCCGGTGTGGTCATGGCCACCCAGAACTTCGGGGTGCTGCCCACCAAGAACTGGCAGCAAGGCACCTTTGAGGGATGGGAAAAGATACACGGCGAGGAGTTAACCAAAAAATTTCTCAAGAAAAACTCCGCCTGCTACGGCTGCCCCATCGGCTGCGGCCGCCTGACCAAGGTGGCCGACGGCAAATTCCAGGGAGAAGGTGAAGGTCCTGAATATGAGACCATTTACGCCATGGGCTCCAACTGCATGATCGACGATCTTGCCGCCATCGTCAAAGCCAATTACCTCTGCAATGAACTGGGCCTGGACACTATTACCATGGGGGCCACCATCGCCTGTGCCATGGAGCTTGCGGATATCGGTGCACTGACGGAAGATGACATGGGCAGATCCCTTTCCTGGGGAGACGCCGATGCCCTGGTTGAACTGACCCGGATGACCGGGATGAGAGAAGGGTTCGGCGATTTGCTGGCCCTGGGCAGCTACCGGCTGGCAGACCGTTTCGGCCATCCGGAACTGGCACCGGTATCAAAGAAACAGGAATTCCCCGGCTACGAGCCCAGAGGATCCCAGGCCATGGGCCTGGCCTATGCCACCTCGCCCATCGGCGGTTCTCACATGAGAGGCGACCCCGCATATTTCGAACTCTTCTCCGTGCCCGAATCCATGGATCCCCATGAATGGAAG
>JAKSBB010000080.1 GCA_022361315.1 Desulfobacterales bacterium | reverse complement strand
TGCATAATTTTTCCCCCCTGACCAATCCCCTGGACAGTATTTATTTTGACGACCGGGCCTTTGAAGAGGCCGTGGATTTCGGAGTGCTCTATTCCTGTGTGGTTCCGGGCAGCGGTAATATAATGGGGGGACGGGCAATGGTGATCCGGAATTTTGCCCGGAATCGTAAAACTGCGGTGGTCAGGGATGCCGGCTACAAGATGGCGCTGGGCTATAACCCCCGCAGTGTGACGGAATGGAAAGGGGAGCGGCCTTCCACCCGCATGGGGGCGGCAACCCTTCTGAGATCCTATTTTTCCGGCATCCTGGCTGCCGAGGAGAAAGCCCGGATTCAGCGGGACCGGGATCTTTACGCCCTTGGCAAGGAAAGTCCGGCCCAGGCCGGCCTGATCCGACGGGCATATGAGCTGGCCCTGACCGAAGAGCAATGGGCGGTTTATCGTTTCCTTCAGGGGGAGAAAGCTGCGAAGGTGCATGTGCATAAGGCGGACGACGCATTGTTTCTGGCGGATCTGAAACGGACTTATCCGGTGCGGGTCTCTGCCGAGCACTGCTGTGATATCTTTGAGACTGAGATATTCAACGAACTGGCAGATTTGGGTATCCTCGTGGCCTACGGCCCCCTGGGGTCATTTGATTACAAGGTAGAGCTTAAAAATTCGTCGTACAAGCACATCGGCGCGCTCATGGCATCCCGGTCAAGATTCGGCCTGATGACGGACCATCCCGTGATACTGGCGAATCATCTCAGGCTGTCCCTGACCTACTTCCTGATCCGGGGGATGTCTCCGGCCCGGGCCATCGGGTTGATCACCCGGGAAAATGCCCGGGTGGCCGGGATTGATGATGTGCTGGGTACGGTTGAGCCCGGCAAGCTGGCCAGCCTCATCGTCTGGGACAAAGATCCCCTCCATCTGAGTGCCCACCCTGTGGCGATCATTGCCGAAGGCCGTGTGGTCAGGGATCGCAGTCAGGACTAGACGGCAACACTATGGAATTGTTTGCCTCAAAGCTTCAGGCGCCGGTCAGGGGGAACAGTCTGGTAAGGCAGCGTCTGACGCGTCTGTTTAAAGGTCCGGAAATCCGGCGGCTGATAACGGTGGTTGCCGGTGCGGGGTACGGGAAGACAACGCTGATTGCGGACGCCCTCGCCGGATCGGAACATCCGGTGATCTGGTACCGGCTTGATCCCGGAGACAGAGATCCAGATGTGTTCAATGCCTATCTTACCCGGGGCATGATTTGGGCTTTTCCGGTACTGGAAACGGATGAGCGGTTTCGGTCGGATTTACAGGGGCTGATCCCTGGAACGCAACTGGAGGCTGCCGGGGGTAAATTCCGGTCTCCGGACCGCTATATCAGCCGTCTGGCAGCCGTGCTGTCGAAGGTTGCCGTTACCCCGTCCTTTCTTGTGCTGGATGATTTCCACACAGTGGCGGACAGCCCGGATATCTGCCGGGCCCTGGAGTATCTTCTGGAGGTGTTGCCCAAAACAGTGGGGGTGGTGCTTCTCAGCCGCAGAGAGCCGCCCTTGAAGTTGTCACGTCTCAGGGCCGGGGGGCAGCTCACTGAGATCAATGAAACCGACCTGTCATTCACTGCGCCTGAAATACAGACATTCTACACCGCAGATATCCCCCTGACGGACGCAGATACCGGGCATATTCTGGATAAAACCGGGGGATGGCCGGCCAGCCTGGTGTTGCTGAAATATGCCCTCAAGGATAGTCGGGGGGAGGCGATTAAACGGCGGCTGTCCGGGTTTAGCGGCAGCCAGTCCCACATCTTTGCCTATCTTGAGGAAAATTTCTTTGACGCCCAGCCCGGGGAGGTCCAGGCCTTTATGATCAAGGCCAATCTCCTGGCCGAAATCGACGCCCACCGGTGTGACCGGATCTTCGGTCTTAAAGGTTCCCGAAAACGGCTGGCGGCGCTGGTCCGGGAACACCTCCTGGTGTTTCCCGACCGGGAGAACCCCGACATTTACCACTTTCACCACCTGCTCCGGGATTTCCTGAATGTGAAGGGGAATACGTTTTTCTCCGAATCAAAGATCCGTGAGCTTCATCGAAGGATT
>JAKSBB010000061.1 GCA_022361315.1 Desulfobacterales bacterium | reverse complement strand
TTGAGGGAAAAGGAAATGGTGGAAGCCGAAGCCCAGAAACGGGTGGAAGCCCGGATGAAATTACGGGACAAAGGCATGTCCCATTGCTTTGACCGCGACCTGCTACGGCGGTTCATCCTCACCATCAACAAGTCGGAAAGCTTTGATCTCTCCGGGCTTCTGTAAATTGAATAGGGATCTAGGCTAAGCTACGGAAGCGGGATAGCCTGCTTCCGATACGGCGTCAGCAGCCGTCTGGGCCAGGGCCGGGTCTGCGGAGAAAACAGCCTTTTTCCCTTCAAGATCCACTGAAACCTCCGACAGGCCGTCAATACCTTCCAGGGTTTTCTGGACCATACCCGAGCAGTGACCGCAACTCATGTTCTCGACGTTCAGTGTGACTTTCTGATCTGCCATACCTATAGTTTTCCTTTACATGTGGTGGTTAAAAGTTGTATCAGCAAAAATAAGCCGGTATTGGCAATTGTCAAATCCCCCTAACTTTTCAATCCGGAGGTGCAGGATCACATCCATTCCATGGCAGCGCAGTGCTGATTACCGGGAGGTGCTTGAGTTCCTTGACAAGACTGCATCCAACCCAGAGAACGATCTTAAACAGGTTCGGAACGCTGCACTTGAGATCCAGGCTGTTTTCAAAGGAATGGCGGCGGATCTGGACAGTTTCTGCGGAATCACATGCCCGGATTGTCAGGATAATTGCTGCGCCAGGGCTACGGTCTGGTATGATTTTCGGGATCTGTTGTATCTTAAGTTTAGTGGGACTGAAATGCCCGATAAGCAGCTTTCAAAGGTGCCTGGCACATCGGGTAATGTCTGCAGCAATTTAAGTGAGTGTGGGTGCCGGCTGCCAAGGCATGCCCGGCCTTTTGTCTGTACCTGGTATTTTTGCCCGGATCAGAAACCCATGGCAGAAGGTGTCGGATTGATTCACAGCCTTGAGGCTATCAAGAAACTGCGATTTCAAATAGAAAATGATTTCTGCCGGCTGACATCATGAATAAACTCCCCCTCTGACCGGAATCAGAGGGGGAGCTGCTAAATATCCGGGATCAGTCCAGGTAATCTTCAATGATTTTCAACTGAGCCGGGTCAAAGGATTTTTCCTGGTAAGCATCCAGGCGTATTTTAACCCGTTCTTCGGCTTTTTCCATGAGGGCTTTTCCGTCTTTTTGCTGCCAGTTGTTGTAATCTGTTTTGGTAAACAGATCTGAGATGAAATGCTCGTCAAAGTACTCCTTGGGTGTGGGGCCGGTCATGAAGTGCCCCTTATGGTTGATGGGCAGGATACCCTCAATATAAGATTTGTCCGTATCAATTCCCAACCCCTGTTTCATTCTCAAGGCCATTTTCAGGGATTCTTCGTCAAGCACATATTTTTCCAGGGACGTGATGTTCAAGGAACCCAGGGAACCGCAGGAGAACTGCATGACATCCACATCCGAGAGAATAATCGGCGCCAGGTTGTATACGGATTCCACACCGGCCTGGTAATCCACCGCAATGGCATCCGTGAGACTTCCCCCGGAACGGTATGGTACCTCGTAGTAATCTGCCAGAGAAGCGGTGGCGGCGGACATCAGTGCAACTTCGGCGGAACCGAACAGGGCAGAAACCGTTCTTAGATTCACTGACGAGGATATGGTGGCGTATACAAAGGGGGTTCCCGGCCGGGTCATTTGTACCAGGACCAGACCGGCCAGTACCTCTGCATTGTTTTGAACAATGGTGCCAGTGACGGATGCATGACTGGTGATCACCGGCAGGGAACAGGCAATGAGGGAAATCGGCTGATTTTCTTCAAGGAATCCAAGAATGGCGTCAACATCAGTGGTGCCGTAGTGCATGGGAGCTGTGGCGCAGGCCCCGCCCAGAACCACATTGCCCTCTTCTTTACCGTAGAAACGCTTGATCATTTGAATCTGTTTTCTGGCCACGGTGTTTACCGATTCCTCCGGCGTCTGCATGGCCGTGAGGTTAATGGGCTTGTCCATGTATTTGAGGAGGTTTGCCACCTGGATATAGGGGGAGCGCTCCGTAGGGACATCCCCGATATCCACCAGTAGAGAATGGCCGAAGTCGATGACGTCGCTGGTGTCCACGATTTTGGCCAGTTTTCTGTAATCTTCCAGGCTGCCACGGCGAACGGTGCCGTCCGGGTCCATGAAAAAGGCGGGGCCGGCTGCAGAGCCGTACAGGCCTTTTTCCCTGCCGTCCACCCTGGCCGTGGCCTGACGGGACTCCCAGTCAAATGCTCTGGGACTAAGGTTTACCGCTTTCTCCACCTGATCCCGGGTGAAAAATACGACGTTGCCGTCTGTTTTACACCCGTTCTCTTTGAAAGTGGCTAATGCACCCTCATGTTCAAAGTGGATGCCCTTTTTTTCCAGCAGTTCCAGGGTTTGCCCATGGAGAAATTCCACTTCGTTTTTGCTCAATACCATATTGTTATACTTCATGTGTAACTGCTTCCTTGTATATTTCATGTGTTGCAGGAGATGCG
>JAKSBB010001197.1 GCA_022361315.1 Desulfobacterales bacterium | reverse complement strand
GACGCGGCGCTTGCGGTGGCGCAACGGAACGCGGAAACCAACGGCGTGGCGGATCGGATCGAGTTCCGCCGGGGCGATCTGTACGAAGCGATGGGTGAGCGGGTGAACTACCTGTGCAGTAATCCGCCTTACATCTCGGATGCGGAGTGGGCGGAGGTTGAGCCGAACGTGAAGGATTACGAGCCGACCGGGGCGCTGCGGAGCGGGGCCGACGGGCTGGATCATCTGCGACCCTTGATCGCGCAAGCGGGTGAACACCTGTTGGAACCGGGTCAGTTGGTGTTTGAGATCGCTGCCAGTCAGCGCGGTGCGGTGTTGGAACTGGCTGAGTCGGCGACGCACATCGACGGCGCGCATGTGGTGGCAGACGCTGAGGGTTTTGACCGGGTTTTGGTCGCGGATCGGGTTTAGGCGGCGGGGCCAGTCGTGCCGCGGCGTGATGCGCTGAACCGGGGGATCGGATTGATTGGACGATGAATCGGCGTCGCGATCGCGCGCGGGGGGTCGTGCGTGCGGGCGGGGGCGATCGGAGTCAGCGTTTCGGTCGCGGCGCTCCTGCCAGCGCTGGCGCATGGTGTCGCGGGGCGGGTGGTCGAGGTGGCGCGGGTGTTGGCCGGACAGGAGGCGTTGGAGTTGTTCGTCGACGATCTGCTGCTTGCGCTGGGCGTGTGCGTCGAGTTCGGCGCGGTGTTCGGCGAGTTTTTCCTGCATGTCGGTGATGCGCTGGCGGTGGAGCTGACGTCGCAGGTCGAGGTGTTGTTCGAGGTTGCTGCGCAGCTGGGCGGTGCGTTGTTCGGCGAGGTCGGTGTTGCCCTGCTCGCGGGCCTTGCGCACCTGGGCGGCGAGGGTGGCGTTCTGGATGCGCAGGCGCCGATCGGCGACGAGCATGCGATAGAGATTGGGGTCGCTTTCGCGGGCGCGGAGCATCTCCTGCATGGGCGGTGAGCTGTAGACGCGGCTGAGGAACTGTCGTGTACGCTGGGGGTTGTCTTCCCTGCTGTTGGCGATGCGCTGGTGCCAGCGCGGGTTGACGTCCTTGATGACGAGCATGACCTGTTCGAGCTGGGCGTCGGTGGCGGGCTGATCGGGACGGTGGTGTGCGTCGATCCGAGGCGGGGTGTCTCGCTTGGCGTTCCGGGCGCAGGCGGGGTGTGGCCACGCGGCGGTGGTGAGGGCGAGGACCGTGATGAAGAGGATCGGGTAACGCATGGTCGCAGTAACGCGTCGTTATTCGTGATCGGATCAGTCGCGCGGGGGCGGGCCTAAGTTGAAGCCGGCTTCGGCGTCGGCTCCGCCGGAGAGGTATTCGGCGAGGCGCTGGTCGATCAGGTCGTCCTTTTCCTGTTCGTAGTTGTCGACCTCTTCTTTGAGGTCATTGAGTTGTTGCTCGAGGCGTTCGAGGCGTTTT
>JAKSBB010000226.1 GCA_022361315.1 Desulfobacterales bacterium | reverse complement strand
TGATTGGTCATTCTGGACATAATACGGATACCGGGATTGACCATCCTTGAGGTCATGGTGATATAGAGGTTATCCTTATCCGACGGGAGGATGATTATGATGCCAGCAGCCCGCTCAATACCCGCAGATGTCAGAATATCATCGTCCGTGGCATCTGCCGTGAGGTAAAGCAAATCATCCACCCGGGCCTGACACCGGGCAATCTGCTCCTCATCCGCTTCAATCAATACAATATTTTTCTGATTTTTCACCAGTTCCGCCAGCACCGGTCTGCCGGTTTTACCGCCGCCGCAGACAATATAGTGCTCTGATAATCCTTTAATTTTTTCAAGCATTCTCTTTTTCCTTATGGCTCCTGATAGTTCCCCCTCGATGATCGCCGCCGTCAGCATGGAAATCGCATATAAAATGACCCCCATACCGGAGCAGATCAGACAGATGGTAAACACTTCCGCGACCCTGTCACCCGATACCGGCACGACCTCACCGTACCCTACGGTTGTCAGGGAAATCACCGTCATATACAGACAGTCCATAATCCCCACTTCCGGTACGATGATATAATACCCCAACGTACCTCCGAGGATCACAAGAAAGACGGACAATGCGGACAGATAGATTCTTTTCTTAAGGCTCATATCTTTATCCCGACGAAATACAATGAGTTGGTTGAAAATTCACTTTAATAAACAATGATCAGACCCGAAAGTCAATTCCAAAAGCGATTCAGGATTCAATTCTTGACATCTTTGTACCGCCGGTGCACACTGTATGGTACGATTTCCACGCATAACACTTTGACCCGTTGGGATAAGAATGAGTCGTCTCTCCATCATTTTTGCCGTTGTTCTTTTATCCCTTCCCACAACGATCTCTGCACAGATATCACCGGAAGCCCGGGATGGTATCATTGATCTGTCCGCATGGCACCCATCGTCTGACGGCCCTGTGGCCCTCACCGGCACCTGGGAGTTCTACTGGCAGACGCATCTGCCTCCGGAAAATCGTATCCGTCACCCTAAACGTGACGCCTTTATCCGCACACCCGGCGTCTGGAATAAAACGGATGTCCGTGGGGAACCGATTCCCGGCCAGGGATTCGCCACCTATCGGCTGATCGTCGAACTGCCACCGGCAGTCGATGATATCGGTATTGATCTGGGATTGAAATTCCTGGATATGGCCACATCATTCAGGGTTTTCGTAAACGGTATAGAAATCGCGGCTGCCGGCGAACCCGGATTGACCATAGGACAGACAACACCGGCTTACACGCCCCGTGTGAGTCCCCTTCCCCACGCCCTGCTGACCCCGAAGACGGAACTCCTGATCCACGTTTCCAATTTCCACCACTGGCAGGGAGGGATGTGGGAAAAGATCACCCTGGGAAGCATTGACGACCTTACACGGAGACGGGAACATAAGTTGTTCATGAATGCCCTTCTATTCGGCAGCATTCTTATTATGGGGCTATATCATCTCATCCTTTACCGGTTGCGCCCCCAGGATAAATCCACCCTGTATTTCGGTTTATTCTGCCTGATGGTGGCGGTGCGCCCCCTGACCCATGGCGAACGCCCCCTTATGGCCCTGCTCCCAGAAACCATTCCCTTTACCCAATTTCTGCAACTGAACTATATCTCTTTTTACTTCTGCGTCCCATTGTTTGCCTATTACACCCGGACGCTTTTTCCGGAACAGGTGTCCCGCACCGTCATCCGGTGTATTGCTCTGGCCGGTATTCTGGCGGCAGCAACCACGCTGATATTTCCCCCGGCTGTTTTTACAGGATTCATGCCCTGGTTTCAGTGGGCGACCATGGGCGCAGTCGCATACGGCGCAGTCTGCGTGACACATGCGGTTCGGCTCAAACGCAGGGATGCCCTGATCTTCGTATCCGGATTTTTATTGTTTGCCCTGACCATCCTGAACGACATCCTTTATACCCGGCAGGTTATCACAACCATCCACCTGGTTCCCTTAGGATTATTCACCTTTATCCTCTGCCAGGCCTTCCTGTTGTCCAGACGATTCTCAAGGGCCTTTCATCTGGTCACGCGTCACCGCAGGGAACTTGAAACTGAAATCAAACACCGCCGGCGGGTAGAAGCCGATCTCATCGAAAGCGAATTCCGGTTTCGGCAGATGGCTGAATTTCTGCCCCTCCCGTTGATTGAGACGGACAAAACCCTGCACATCCTTTATGCCAACCGAGCGGCGCTCAAATGGTTCGGATATACCGAAGAGCAGATGTCCACGGGAAGACACCTGTCCGAACTATTCAAAGAGGACGTCAGTCACTATTTCAATCCCTTGGCCCCGGAAATCCTCGGGCATAAGGAAATGACATTGTGCAGAAGTGACGGCAGCCTTATCTGGGCCATGGTGGAAACCGCCAGGATAATGGTGAAAAACGAAACCCTGGGACTGCGCATCTGTTTCGTGGATCTGGCGGAACGGAAAAAAGCCGAGACAGCGGCTCTCCATGCTGCGGAACAATCCAAATATGCCCTTGTGGGTCAGGTGGCGGGAAAAATGGCCCACGATTTCAACAATATTCTGAGTGCCATTATGGGCAATACCGAACTGACATTGATGGACTGCACCGATGCGGAAACCCGGGAGAACCTCAACATCATCCTGGAACAGACAAAACGGGGGCATATTCTCACCCAGAATCTGGTGGCCTTTGCCAGGGATCAGGACCCGAGAAAAGAGTGCTTTAACCTGAACCGGAAAATAGAGTCTGTGATGGTGATGTTGGGAAAAGATCTGGATCCGATCCGACTCAACGCAAAATTTGACGAAAATCTGCCGGATATCATGGCTGATCCGGGTATGATTGAACAATGTCTGATCAACTTGTTCCAGAATGCCATTCATGCCCTCAGCCGGACCGGAGCGCCTGAAATCACACTCGTCACCCGGCTTTCCAAAGGCATGTTTGAAATCGAATTGTCTGACAACGGCTGTGGTATCCCGGAATCCTCGCATTCAGACATATACACCCCTTCCTTTACCCTTAAAGGAAGCCGGGATGTACTCGGCGCATACGCCCCGGGTATCAAAGGCACCGGTTATGGCCTGGCCAACGTTAAAAAGTACATGGACAAACACGGCGGAGGAATTGCCTTCACCAGCGTACCGGATCAGGGCAGCACTTTCACCCTATCCCTGCCTGCAGATGCGGAGCACAGTTGCCAACTGCCGGAGGGAGATGACGGGACCACAATAAGCGGTGCAACCGGACAGCATATCCTGCTGGTTGAAGATGAAAGCGCCATTGCCGTCGTATTCAGGGCAATCCTGACCAAACCACCCTTTGACAATACCGTGATCCTGGCCGATACCGGCCGGATGGCAATGGATCTTTTCGAGCCCGGCCGATTCGATCTGGTGAGTCTGGATTATATGCTTCCGGGCAAAATCAATGGTTTGGATGTGTATCACCATATCCGGAGCATGGATACGGCGGTTCCGGTGGTGTTTGTATCCGGAAACATGGAATTTGCAGCCTCGATTCAGGATATGATCAAGGAAGATCCGGCCCTGGGGTACCTGCCCAAACCCTGTGATAATCTCACCTATGCCAAAGCCATTGAGAAATGGCTGAACCGTAAATAATCCCCCTTAACCAAAACCAAAAAAGCAGCCTCCCCCGTCCAGGAGAGGCTGCTTCTATTTACTGCAAGTTGTATTTAAAGGCGTAACGCCTTACTTACATCTTGGAACCTTCTGCATGGCTCTGCAGTTTTACTTCAACTTTTTCTTTCAGACCGGCATAGTACTTTCTGAGGATAACCAGAACTTCTTCACGGCCAAAGTGATCAACAACTTCTTCGTTGTTGGACAGGGCGTGGCGCAGTTTGGTACCGGACAGGATAACGCGGTCATCTTTGCCGTGGGGGCAGGTTCTCATGGAAGCCATGCCGTCACATTTGTGGCAGTAGAAAGTCCAGTCGATTTTCAGGGGTTCGCACAGCAGGGCTTTGCCTTCGCCTTCGGGGGTCGGGATAGTGTCGAAGATTTCCTGTGCTTCGAACAGGGTGTAGAAGTCACCAACGCCGGCGTGGTCACGACCGATGATCATTCTGTTGACACCGTAGTTCTGACGGAAGGTGGCATGC
>JAKSBB010000447.1 GCA_022361315.1 Desulfobacterales bacterium | reverse complement strand
TCAAAATTTGGTAAAATTATCATAGATTCAATTCGCACCAATGGTGCGCAAGTGGTGCGGGGGCTATAAGATTCTCAATGATTTCAATGCGAATGTGAGGTTCAAATCCTCTCATCCCGACCAAAGAAGGACAAGGGTTTTGGCCGTTTTGAAGGGTCAAAACCTTTTTTGTTTTTTAATCATGGAGATAGGTCCTGAATACAGCAATATACTTGTTTACACATTTTGTATTGACACCCTAACCTTATTCCCACTATCTTTTCTGAAGAACCAATCTTTTTGAGACAATATCATGGATACGTATTTTGCCCCGGCGCAGCGAACGGAGCGTCGTCAACTCAAAAATCAGATTCTTGATACCAGCAGCAGCCCGGTGATGAACGCCCTTCTTGAAACTTCGGAAGGCATTCTCGTGGTGCTAAACGACGACCGGCAGATTGTTGCTCTGAATCATGCCTTTCTTGACAGCCTCGGTGTCAGGGATGCCCATGAGGTTTTAGGGCTCCGGCTGGGAGAGAGTTTGAGTTGTATCCATGCGTTCAGTGATCCCAGTGGTTGCGGTACGACAGAACATTGCGTGTCCTGCGGTGCAGCCATTGCGATGATGTCAGCCATTAATAATGACAAGGAAACGGAGCAGGTCTGCGCCCTGGTATCGGACAAAAACGGTATCATTTCCGACATCTGTCTCCAGGTCAAGGCAAAACCTATCCATGTGGACGGCAACCGCTGGATTCTCTTTTTCGCCCATGATGTAACCCAGCAGCAGTTCTGGTTGAACATGGACCGGGTATTCTTCCACGATATCAACAACACCCTTACGGCCTTGTACGGGAACGTACAGCTTCTGGAAATGGATCACCCCGGCAATTTCGATGTGGCATCCATCCGCCAGACCGTGGAACGGCTTGTGAGCGAAGTGGAGATTCAAAAAGATCTCTCACATCACAGGGATGCGGCCTACAAAGCGGTGAAAACAGCGGTGCCCCTGAGCCGAATCAAGGAAGATCTGGACGCGGTGATCAGCGGCCACAAATCCTCCGACGGTAAAACCATCATTTCGGCATGGCCGGAACAGGATGCCGTATTGGAAACAGACCCCCTGCTGATATCCAGAATTCTCGGCAACATGGTCATCAATGCACTTGAAGCAACTGAAGCCGGGGGCTCCGTCCGGATCTCTGCGGGGTTGACGCCGGATCAAAGTGCCGTTTTCACTGTATGGAACCAGGCATATATACCTGCCCACATCCAGAAACGGATCTTCCAGCGCTACTTCAGTTCCAAGGAGGATCAGGGCCGGGGACTCGGAACATACTCCATGAAGCTGTTCGGAGAGTCTTATCTGAAAGGAAAGGTAACCTTCACCTCCACAAAAGAAGACGGCACCCTATTCGTCTTTAATCTTCCCCTTTAATATTCCTCCCAAGTTTTCTGATAGCTCACTACGCGGATATCATCACACTGCCGGGACAGCAGAAGCCGCTCCAACCCAGGAAAAAGCTTGACAAACCACCCTATTCTATAGATCTATAGAGAATTTGCTTTTAATCGAACGGGACGGCAGTTTCTGAATTCGCTTTAGAAACTGCTATCTATTTACACGAAACAGATGAAGGGGGCAGTTGAATCTATGCATTTCATTGAAAAATTTGTCACGATCATTGACGGTGTCAGCGACAAGATCGGCCATATTGTGGGCTGGCTGACCACGTCCATGGTTTTAATCGTTTTCTACGATACCGTGATGCGGTATGCATTCAACAAGGGTAATGTTGCACTTCAGGAACTGGAGTGGCACCTGTTCGCCGTCGTCTTTCTCATCGGCGCAGCCTATACCCTCAAAGAAGGCGGCCATGTCCGGGTGGACATCCTTTTCATCAATTTCAGCAAAAAGACCAAGGCCTGGGTGGATCTTCTGGGTACCCTGATCTTTCTGATCCCCTTTTCCATCATGATTATCTACGCCACCCAGAAGTTCATCGGCAACTCCTGGGCAGTGCGGGAGGTATCTCCGGATCCCGGCGGCCTTCCCATGCGATATGTCCTGAAAGCAATGATTCCGGCTGGTTTCGTCCTTTTAATTATCCAGGGATTATCCCAGGCTGGCAAATGCCTGATGGTGATTTTCGGATATGAAAGAAAGGGGGAAAATTAATATGGAATTCATTCATGAATATATGCCCCTGATCATGTTCACCGCGGTGTTTGCCCTGCTGCTTCTGGGATATCCGGTTGCCTTTACCATCGGCGGTGTTTCCCTCTTTTTCGGGCTGTGGGGATTCGGCCCCTCATTTTTTGAGCTTATGCCCCTGCGGGTATGGGGAACCATGAGCAACTTCACCCTGATGGCGGTGCCGCTGTTCATCTACATGGGTGTGATGCTGGAGAAATCCGGTCTGGCGGAAGAACTGCTGGAAGCCATGGCCCTTGTCTTCGGGAAAATCCGGGGCGGCCTTGCCGTATCGGTTATTTTTGTCGGGGCGCTCATGGGGGCCTCCACCGGTATTGTCGGGGCCACGGTGGTGACCATGGGTCTGCTGTCCGTACCGACCATGCTCAGGAGCAGATACTCCAAAAGCCTCACCACCGGTACCGTGGCAGCTTCAGGCACCCTGGGCCAGATCATTCCGCCCAGTATCGTTCTGGTTCTTCTGGGCGATATCATGAACGTCCCGGTGGGTGACCTATTTATCGGTGCGGTGATTCCCGGGTTTATCCTGGTATTCCTCTATATGCTGTATGTCCTTATTATCGCCCGGATCAAACCGGAGTGGGCACCTCCCATTGATCAGGAAATTCTGGACGCAATTACCCGTACGGAACTGCTCATCAAGGTATTCAAAGCCCTTGTACCGCCCCTCTTTCTCATGGTGGCCGTCCTGGGCTCCATCTTTGCCGGTGTAGCCTCCCCCACAGAGGCTGCATCCGTAGGCGCCATCGGTGCCAGCATACTCACCGCCATCCATGGCCGCTTCAGCCTGAAGATCGTCAGAGAGGTTATGGACACCACCACCAAGCTCACCTGTATGGTTTTTATCATCCTGGTGGGTGCCACCACCCTGGGACTTGTGTTCCGGGGACTGGGTGGTGACGAACTGGTGCGGGAATTGATCGCCGCCCTGCCCTTCGGCAAATGGGGGGTACTCTTCATCGTCATGTCCATCATCTTTATTGCCGGGTTTTTCCTGGACTTTATCGAGATTACCTTTATCCATGTACCGGTGCTGGCCCCCATTATGGTCAGTATGGGGGTTGATCCCCTCTGGCTGGCGATCCTCATCGCGGTAAACCTGCAGACATCCTTCCTGACGCCGCCCTTTGGCTTTGCCCTCTTTTACCTGAAAGGGGTGACACCACCGGAAATTGATACCATGGATATTTACAAAGGCATCATCCCCTTTGTTATTATCCAGATCATCGGTCTGGGCATCATCTGCCTCTTCCCTGAGTCTGTCACCTGGCTGCCGGAAAAAATTCTGTAAACCAATTCACAACCACCATACATAAAAAAGGCCCGGAAACCTGATCAGGTTTCCGGGCCTTTTTATTTTACTGCAGATACCTCTTAGAGGTATTTAAACTTCTGATACTGTTCTTCGGTCAGCTTGTTCCAGTCGATCATGGTTTTCTGGAATTCAAGGACAGAATCGTACACCTTGCGGCTCATGGGATCGGATGCGGCCACTTCTTCCAGCACTTCTTTGGCCAGTTTCTTGAGTTCTTTGAGAACCGGCTCGGGGAATTGTTTAAGCTGGACTTTGTGTTTGGTGATCAGCTCCTGGAGCGCGCCATTGTTCTTGGCTTCAAACTCGGAGAGCATCCACATGTTGCACTTGTAAGCGGCGGCTTCTACAATGGCCTTGAGATCATCAGGCAAAGAGTTCCAGGCGTTGAGGTTCACCATGGCTTCAATACCGGTGCCGGCTTCGTGCCATCCCGGATAGTAGTAGTACTTGGCAGCCTTGTAAAAGCCCATTTTAAGATCATGGAAGGGACCAACCCATTCAGTGGCGTCGATAACGCCCCTGTCCAGGTTGGTATAGATTTCGCCACCGGCAACGAGAACGGCATTA
This sequence comes from Desulfobacterales bacterium, assembly GCA_022361315.1. The sequence continues at coordinate 9,029 of JAKSBB010000447.1, read as the reverse complement.
CCGCCGGCCTTGGCAATTACCTTGCCGCCCAGGCCAGGGATTCTCATTTTCAGACCTTTGAGGTCGTCCATGGTCTTGATTTCTTTATTAAACCAGCCGCCCATCTGCACACCGGTATTGCCGGCCAGAAAAGGTTTAAGGTTAAATTTTGCATAGACTTCGTCCCAGAGTTCCATACCACCGCCGGAATAGAGCCAGGCGTTTAGGGACTGGGCATTAAAGCCAAAGGGAACTGCGGCAAAAAACTGGGTTGCAGGGGATTTGCCCGCCCAATAGTACGCGGCACCGTGACCCATTTCAACCGTACCCTGGCTGACGGCATCAAACACGCCTAAAGGAGGTACCAGTTCGCCGCCGCCGTACACCTGGATTTTAAGACGGCCGCCGCTCATTTCACCTACCCATTTGGCGAAATTATCCGCACCTTCACCCAGCATGGGGAAATGGGGGGGCCAGGTGGTGACCATTTTCCATCTGAATTTCTTCTCTTTTGCTACGGCCGGTACTGCACTTGCGGCAATGCCTGCGCCCACGGCGGCTGCTCCGGTACCGACTTTCTTGATAAAATCCCGACGAGTGGTTTTTTCCATGCAACATCTCCTTTTTTCGAGTTTAGCGGTTATCATCGTTACAAATTATCTTGATACGCCGGAAGGCGTCATCACATCCACATCAGTTACGCACGCTCAAAACACTGAAGATCATTGATTATATAAATTTGGTTTTATTCAGAAAAGGTCAGCCAAGTCAAGTGATAATACTTGAAGCCCCTTTTTATTTCCCATTTCTGAGGCCTGCGGAGAGCAGGAGACCAGCCAGAATGAGGACGCCGCCTGCGAAATGAAATCCTGCCAAGCGCTCTCCCAGAAAGAAATAGGCGATCGCCGCAGTGAATACCGGCAGCAGGTAAGCAAACACCGAAGCCAGAGAAGCCCCAACGACCCTTACTCCGTGGTTCCAGCATATGTAAGAGAGGATGGAGGGACAGATCCCCAGATAGATGAACATACCGACAACCCGGCTATCCACATGAAACCCGCCGACAACTACCAGTTCAATAAGATAAAAAGGAAATATACTCAGTGTACCCAGGACCACGGTTGCCATGAGCAGGGATATGGGCGACATGTTCAGCGGCCTTGTTTTCAGCAAGACGGAGTACAATGCCCAGGCGGTAATGGAAACCAGAATGAGCAGATCCCCCGGGTTGGCCCTGAAATCGGCCAGGATGCTTAAATTGCCCTGGGCGATGATGGTTACCACACCGGCCAGGGCAACTGCGATGCCGAGCATCTGCAACAGCTTTGGCCGTTCGCGGTTGATGGCCCAGGCAAACCCGAGGGTAACCGCCGGCATTGCCGCCACCACAAGACTGATATTTGTTGCCGTGGTATACAATGCCCCCAGATAAAGCACAGAGTTGTACACCGCGACACTGGGCACTGCAAGCAACAGCAAAAACCAAATGTTTCCCCGGATCATGTCGGCATCTTCTTTCACCGGTTTCATGGCAAACGGCAGAAGGAAAATAAAGGCAGCAACCCACCTGTAGAACGATAGCGCCATGGGCGGGATATGATCAACCACCCCTCTGGCGACAACGGTATTCACCGCCCAGAACAATACGGCGATTGTCAGTCCGACCATGGCTTTCGCACGGGATGAGGAGATCATCTTATGAATTTCCCCACTTCTTTTCCGGGTTCAAAAAACCGGATGGCGGCAGGGGCTTTCAGGATGCTTTGGTCATAAAGGCCTTGGAAAAAGGCAGCCATTCCTTTAATTTTTCTTTCGTCCAGATCGCAGGACAGGCAATGGTAATACTCGCGTATCCGGTCCCGGGAAAGCCCGAGCCGTTCCTTTCCGGCATCAATGATGTCTGCGGTATGGGTATCCCCTTCACGCCTGGAGGCCAGAAGAAGATCGTGGGCAGCCGCAGTTAACTCCGGGTGAGCCTCTGCAAAGGTTTTCCGAACCACCCATACGGCAAAGACAAAAGGCAGACCTGTCATCTCCTGCCAAAGGGCTCCCAGGTCAAACCGGTATTCGTAGCGGTCTTCCCAGTTCTGGGTCAGGGCGGCATCCCCGATCACCATCACAGCATCCACATCCTCGGGAATACGGTTCAGTTGGCCCACCGATCCCACTGAAAACTCAGGGCGTATGCCCCTGCCTGAAAAAATCATCTTGAGAAAAGAAGCTCCGGAGGCGGATTCATTGGAGAACATCACCTTTTTCCCGGTCAATTCATCCAGGGGCAGACGGCTTACACAAATCACACTAAGGACAGGTCCGTCGCAGGAAATGGACAGATCCGGAAGTATCAGAAGCTGATCGTGATTCATGGCATAATAGGCCGCGGAAATGGGGCTGATATCGATCTCCCCGTTGCGAATCTTCAAATTCAGTGCTGCCGGTACATCCGGGACCAGGGTCAACCAGTCCGGATGCATACCGTTATCAATGCCGTAATATACGGGAGAGGCGTTGATATATGTTATTTTACCCATTAACAGGTCAGATTTCATTGACGGTCAGACTTTCCAGTATCTGCGCCGGGGAGGAGGATTCCAGATCCACATACAGGAATCCCGCCCAGCATTTTTTTTCAAGGCGCCCCATTACGGGTGCAAGCCCTAACGCTTGTGCCCCGTTAATTCCGGCCATGGATAGCACGGTTCCGGGAGACACGCCAGGATATTTTTCTCTTACAAAGGCCATTTCATCAAACAGAGACAGAGAATCACAGGAGGCAAGACTATCCGTCCCCAACGCTGGGGCCAGCCCCCTTGCCAGCATCCCCTCAATATCGGGCAGGCGCTTATGCAGGTTATGGTTGCTTCTGGGACAGAGGCAGACTTTGGCCCGGGTACGGGCAAGGATATCCAGGTCCGCTTCACTGGTGCGGATAAGATGAACAGCCAGTGTGGTTTCATCCAGAATCCCCAACTCATCGAGATAGGCCACGGGGCTTTTGTTGCCCACTGGCCAGCCGCTGATATCAATACCCCGGGACATCAAAAACTCAGCCCATCCCCTGTTTTCACCGTTTATGAAATCGGATTCCGCCTGTGATTCCGCCAGATGGATGGAGAACGGCAGATGCCGGTGGGCAGTATGTTTCTTTGCATGGCAAAGCAACTCCGGAGATGTGGTGTGTGGCGCGTGGCCGGCCATTGAGAATCTGAAAGCAGGTGATTTTGATGACCTTCCATTGGGTGCCGGAACATTGTGTTCCGAAATGATCTCGATATTGCTGCCCAGCACCTCATTGAACCAGATACCGCCCAGATCCGATGTGTTCAGCAGATCAGCGGTGAGCCCGAGTGTAGAAATCTCCCCCACGGCCCCGGTGCCGTGGGCCATCAAACCGTCAATCTCCTTTGAAGCAGCCTCTGCCAGAGCCTCAGGTCCGATGGTTTCCCGCTCAATCAGAAGCTCTTTGACCCAGGCCTCGAATCCTTTTGTGTAATCCAGCCGGTTGTTCAGGGCGGACAACTCCAGGTGAGTGTGGGCATTGACCAGCAAAGGCATGATTAAACCCGGGCCCAGATCCTGTATCCCACCATCAAAAGATCTTTGGGAAATCCCGGCCACCCGGTGGTTTACGGTTTCAAGGCAATGATTTTCCAGAATCCGGTCCGGGGAAATCATCAGCCAGCGGGAACGGAATACCGCAGGTTCCGCCCCGGGGTGAATGCAGGTAAGGCTCATACCAGGTTGTAGTAACAATCCCGCTGCCGCGGTTCGAATCCGGCGGTTTCAATCAACCGCCGAATCTCAGATTCGGGGAGCATGAAGTCCACGCCAGCTGAGGCCACCACATTTTCTTCGATCATGGTGGACCCCATATCGTTGGCACCGAAGAACAGGGCCACCTGGGCAATCTTATCTCCCTGGGTCACCCAGGACGCCTGAACATTGTCGATGTTATCCAGGTAAATCCGGCTCAGCGCCAGCACCTTGAGATACTCGGCACTGGTCTTCTTCCGGACATGGATCTTTGTGTTGCCCGGCTGGAAGGTCCAGGGGATAAAAGCGGTAAATCCCCCTGTTTCATCCTGAAGGCTGCGGATCCTGTCCAGGTGTTCGACAATGTGGGCATCGTCCTCCAGATGGCCGAACATCATTGTGGCGCTGGAACGCATGCCCTGAAGATGTGCCTGGCGCATCACGTCAAGCCAGGTACCGGCCCCGCACTTGTGAGGAGACGCCTGGCTGCGAATATCATCCGAAAGAATTTCGGCACCGCCGCCCGGGATAGAAGCCAGGCCGGCGGCCTTGAGGGTGGCAATGGTATCCCGCACCGACAGATCGGATTTATTGGCGATGAAGTCAATTTCCGGTGGAGAGAACCCGTGGATGTGGATGTCGTAGTTCTTTTTAATGAAGGTCAGCATCTCCACATAAAAGTCCAGATCCAGATCCGGGTGCATCCCGCCCTGAAGCAGAATCTGGGTCCCCCCCAGTTCGATGGTTTCCCGGATTTTTTCCCCAAGTTCTTCGTGGGTAAGGACGTATCCCGCCGCTTTATCTTCGGGTGTGGCGTAAAAGGCGCAGAACCGGCACTGGGAAACGCACACGTTGGTATAGTTGATGTTCCGGTCCACCACAAAGGTCACCCTTTTTTCAGGATGCAGGTGAAACCGCCGCTGGTTGGCCAGTGTCCCCAATGTCAGCAGATCGGATTGCCGGTAGAGTTCAAGGGCCTCTTCAGCTGATATTCGCTGGTGGGTGTTTGTCTTTTCAATGATTGCATCGATTGTCATAATTCTCTGTCCTGCTATCCTGCCACCGGGTTATAAAAACTGTCCCGCAGAACCGGTTCGAATCCGGCTGAACGAATCATATCTTCCATCTTATCCCGGGTGAGCCCTTTGGCGGATGTTGCACCCGCCGTGTGGGTAATCCGCTCTTCGATGATGGTGCCGTCCAGGTCATCTGCCCCGAAATTAAGTGCCACCTGGGCCAGAGATTCCCCGATCATCACCCAATATGCTTTGATATGGTCAAAGTTATCCAGCATCAACCGGGCAGCGGCCACGTTTTTCAGATCATCCATGGCCGTGGTGGGTGGCAGGTCATCAAGTTCCGTATTCTGGGAATGAAATGCCAGGGGAATAAACGCAGAAAAACCCCCGGTATCATCCTGAATATCCCTTAAAGATATCAGGTGATCCACCCGTTCCTCTATGGTCTCGATGTGACCGTAGAGCATGGTGGCATTGGTTTTTATGCCAGCCTTGTGAACAATTTTCACAATTTCCAGCCACCTGTCATGGCCGATTTTTTTGGGGAAAAGTTCATCGTGAATTCTGGCATTGAGAACTTCGGCACCACCGCCCGGCATCATATCCAGCCCGGCTTCTTTAAGCCTGGCAACCGTGTCTTCGAGGCTTAACCCCGACAGATTGGACAGGTAGTCGATTTCTACACAGGTAAATGCCTTAACCGCCGCATTGGGACGCACCCGTTTAACGGTTTTAATCAGATCAATGAAATACTCAAAGGTCAGGGTTTCGTTCAGTCCGCCCACGATATGGAGCTCGGAAACCGGTTCCTCAATCCGTTCCATGAGACGTTTCTCGATCTCGTCCATGGACCAGACATACGCCCCCTTCTCACCGTCGTCTTTGGCATACGCGCAGAACTTGCACCGGTTTTTACAGACATTGGTGTAATTCAGGTGCTGATTATATACATAAAAGGCTTTTTTGCCGTGCCGTTTTTTTCTGGCATGGTCCGCAATACGGCCCAACCCTGTCAAATCCTGGGTATTATAAATGGAAATCCCGTCTTCCTTTGAAAGACGGGAACCTTGCCGGACTTTTTCCCAAACAGGCAAAAGTCGGTCGTCCAAAAATGGAAAATTCATTACAGCCTCTTTACCGCCTCTTTCTTCTCCTGACGATTTTCTTTTTCTTTTTGGGTTTGGCTGCCTCAGCGGCAGCCGCCATATGCTGGGAGGGTTCCAGCAGGTTATCCTGGGTATAGGAGCAGGCCGCCCTGGGACATTTCAGCCCTTTTCCGCCGTTGGGCAGATCCACCTCAACAAGGTAAGGGTTTTTACACAGGGGACATTGGAAGTGGTACGGTTTATCCCAGGAAACAAACCGGCAGTCCTCCTGGTTACAGGAGAAGAAGGCTTTTCCCTTTTCCGTGGTTTTCTCTGCCACCTTTCCCTCGGCACAGATGGGGCAGGGCATAGCCAGTTCCATCTCAAAGGCGGCAATTCTGGATTCGATATCATCCTCATCGCCGGAAGGTTTGGTGGTTTCCTTTACCTGCTCTTCTTCACGGCGCTTTGCCTCTTCCTCTTTAAGGCGGATCTGTTCTTCAAGCGCTTTTAAACGGGCCTCTTTTTCAGCCATTTCAGCTTCACGGGCTTCCAGTTCAGCCGCTTTTTGTTTGGCCAGCTTGGCCTCTTCCTCGGCCACAGCCAGCTTTTTTTCTTTTTCTTCCAGGTCTTTGAGCTGCTGCTCCAGTTCCGAAGCGGCCTCTTCGGCCTCTTTTATTTTTTCTTCTTTTTCCGCCAGTTGTTTGGCCAGCTCTGCGGCTTTGCGCGCTGCTTCTTCGGCCTGCTGAATCTCACGTTTTTCGGCCTCCAGTTCCTCCTTGGTGGGCCCCTTGTCAAACAGATCCTGTACTTTGACCCGTTCTTTGTACTCGCCGGTACGTTTCTTCCGGGTTTTTATCAGTTTTGACAGGCGGTTGAGATTTTCCTTTTTGAGTTTAGTGGAAATCTCTTTGGACTGAACCGTAACCACCTTGGCTTTTCCGGAGGCCATCTCATTGGCCAGCTTCTGCGCACTGTCCTGGGTAACCGAGACACCGCGGGTCTTCAGCGATGTGGCAAAACTCTGTTTCGCCAGTTCCAGGCTTTTGCGACCGGAGTCCACCTCGTGATGCATCTGAAGAACAAAGGCGATGAGGTTCAACCCCTGCATTCCGGGAAACATGGAATCCAGCATACCCGCCATCATGAAGGCAGCCATTTCCGCCTTGAGTTCGCCGTTGTCATCGCTGCTTATATATCCGGACTTCAGGGCACCGTTGATGGCATTATTCAGATAATCATCGTTGTCCAGACCGATATCCACCAGTTCTGAGGTAAACGCTTCTAAATCATAACGTTCCGGAGGAAAATCAGCAAACTGACGGATCTCACGTTCCCGCTCGACAATGATGGTGATGCAGGATATGGTTGCCAGGTTAAAGGTCATCATTGCCGCATCCGAGTCAACATCGATGAACGCTACGATCTCCCTGGCCAGAATCTCATCCAACTGGGTCCTGATGAACTCCTGGCTGGCGTCACTTCCCGGTACCGGTTCCATACCACTAAATCTCCTTCTTTATTGGTCCTGATTTATCTGGGAAATCATATCTGCAATCTCAGATGCCATTTCGCCGGTTCTTCCATGATCCGGCTCCTGAGGAGGATTCTCGATGTCCGATGTTTGATCCGAATCCTCTTCCAAATCTACGGAATACTCTTCTTCATCTCTTTGGGTGGATATTTCTAAGCATTCACCGTCCCGGTTAAATATGACCGAAAGGGGAACCTTGATTTCAAAATCAAATTTGTATGCAATCTCATTATCGTGCACCACCAGGTTACCGTCTTTGTAGTCCACGTCCTCTTGAACCACAAACCCGTGCTTTTCCAAAAGCATTCGTTCTATGGCATCCCAGTCAAGCTCGGCATTAATGGTATCGATGAATTCTTTTTCGTTTTCCTGAATAGATTCAGGATTGGTAAGCTTCAATGGTCACCTCGCTTAGTTAAACGCCATTATTACTTCCCGGGCTGCGTTCAGATAGCCGTCTGCAGACCCGGACTTGATGTCGTGCAGGGCAAGGGGAATCTTTTTATTAATCGCCTCATCTACGGCATCATCCTTAGGGATCATTGTTTCATAAATTAGATTTTTGGTATCTTCAAGCAACTGGCCGGACATTCCCTCAAAAATCTCTGCTGTATCCGAACATCGGTTAAAAAGCAATCCCGCGATTCTCAGGGTTGTATCATGGGTTTTTCGTATGTATTGAATGGATTTCAACAGGGAATGAAAGTCTTCCACCCAATTGTCCTGGGGGGGAGTGGCGACAACCAGCCAGTCCGCAGCAGCCAGGGCGGCGATACTCATGTAGCCATATGAGGATGGCGCATCAAGAATAATATAATCGTAATCTTCGCGGATATCTGCCATAAGCAACCGAAGAATTTTTTCATTGGCCACCAGACGGGACAACTTCAATGCCACCTGAAACAGGTTGAAACCGGCCGGCAGAATATCCAGATATGAAAACTCGGTCTTAGATATGGCTTCTATTGTTGTTGCCTTTCCACTCAACACGGAGGCAAGATCAAATGGGTGTTCCATGCAGCCGGCACCGGACCATTCAGAAACGCAGCCCTGGGGATCACAGTCCACCAGAAGTGTCTTTTTTTCAAAAAGACTGAGAGAGACAGCCAGGTTCAATGCCGTGACGCTTTTGCCGGCACCCCCTCTCTGGCCGGAAATTGTCATTATTTTACTCATATTCGTATATTTTTAGCATAAATTCCGAAATAATCAACGGATTCTTTTTCAATAGGGGGTTTCACAGTTTTCACACGGATTTAAAATTTACTTTTCTTACCGCGTATAGTAATTTCCACATGTAAGTTCAGGTTGAAATAATGGTACGGATATATCATAATGTTTTGCCGCTAACCAAATGATATTAAGGGAGATCCCACCTCTTGAGTAATGTTTCCATCACGCTGTCTGGTATCAACACTGCAGTTGATAACCTGGGATACCGACCGGGAACTGTAAAATTTAAGGCTATCAAGGCCATTCAATCTTTCTACGGGCCAGAGACCCCGCCGGGAGAAGTCACCTCCATTGATACCGATGTCCTTATTAAAATGATCTGGGATGTTGGGGATGATTTTTCTAAAATACGCTCAAAAAGAAGAAATTTTTCAAGTCTCAAATCCTCCATCAATAAAGACCTTGAGAAGCTGGTCAAGAAGGATA
>JAKSBB010000067.1 GCA_022361315.1 Desulfobacterales bacterium | reverse complement strand
TCGGGGTGGCGGATTATACGGCGTCGGTGGGCGCCGGTCTTGCCTCGGTTTCCGGCCATGGTGAAAACGAGGACAACATCTACCCGGGGCACCGCTGGCATTTTCCTTTGAGCCGCATGATCATGGCGGCCAAGGCAAACCATTGTTTTGCCGTGGATGCACCCTTTGGCAATTTCAGAGACTTAGACGGATTGAAGGCATCGGCAGCCATGGCCAAAGCCCTTGGGTGCGACGGGAAATGGGCCATCCATCCTGCCCAGATTGACACCATCAACCAGGTGTTTTCCCCCACGCCTGAAGAGATTGAAAGGGCATCACAGATTTTAGACGCAGCAGAAAAGGCAGGTACCGGCCGAGGAGCTGTGGCCGTTGACGGAAAAATGGTGGATCAGGCCACCATCCGCCTGGCCCGCAAGGTGCGTGACCAAGCGCTTCATTTCGGGCTTATGGCCGCCGAATAGGTTATTTTTCTCCGCAGGCATCACCATCGCCGTCATCGGCATCGGATACAATACCGAGATGGGTACGGACCTGGCACATATCGTTCCCCTCCACCAACCAGGCACCATCGGAGGCCACCACCATCGGTACAAAAGAGACATCGGCAGACCGCATCAATTCCATGGTTTTGCTGATCTTTTCGTCGGCCGCCCCACAGTTAACAAGGGTTTCGGGCAGATCCATCTCCCGGTAATCCGCATAGTTGAATTCCTTACACAGGATATGGGCGGTCATATCCCGGCTTTTGGCGCTCAACAGCGGGAAAATGATCAGCTTTAATTTGAGTTTTGCCTCAAATGCCAATGCCTCAAGCTCAGGCAGCATGGCCTTGCAATGGGAGCAGTTGGGATCGGTGATCACATACAGAAAATCCGAGGACTGTCCGGGGCCGAAAGTCATGGAGACCAAAGGCGCCAGGTCCTTATGCCTTTCCCTGAAAAAGCCTTTACGCCGTTCCTCTGCCATGACCTTTTTCTCTTCAGCCGCTTTCCGCTCCGTTTCCGCCACCTCAGACAGACTGTTCATGGTTGCCTGGGTCACCGGTACCCGGTCTCGGAAAAGGCGCCCGGCCACAAGCGAGGACTTTCCGGCATACACCGGGGCCAGATTACCATCCACGGCAATAACCACCTCACAGAATTCTCCGCTGGGCCGCTTTAAGACGATACGTGACTCGGGTGAGACCGGAACGTGACTCCCAATCCAGTTCAGCGTCACATGGGAACAGACATCGGCAGCCGCCGCGGGGGATGCCAGCAGCATCAAGAAAGAAAAACAGATCAACACAGATTTTATTTTCATGGGGAATTCCTCATTTCGAAGTCCTGATATTGAACACGCCCCATTCCTATCACAATTCATCCCTGTGGGACAAGGGATTCTCCCAGGGGCAATTATTGTAAAAATCAATGCGCGGCCCTTGATTTAGACGCAGGATTCAGAGTAAAACTAAACCGCATCTTATTTCAATACCTTAATCGGAAGGGATTGCATGACTTCGGAGAACAACGACAAATTATTTGAGATTTTACTGGATGCGGCCAAAAAAGTATCCATGGGTAAATACGATCAGACAGACAGCCTCATGGCGCTGACCAACCAGGACAAATATCCGCCCATGGTCTCTGAACTGGCAGAAGCATTCGGAATGATGATTGTCCAGGTGGAAGCCAGAGAATTCAATCTGGAGGGTCTGCTCACCCAGTTGAAGGCCAAAAACAAAACACTTGAAGAGACCCTCCAACGGGTCCAGCTTCTGGAAAGCGTCCGGGGTCACCTGAGCAAATTTGTTCCAAAATCCGTTCAGGATATCATTGAAAACAATCCTGAAAACCCGGATCTGAACAAACACGAAAAGCATATTTCCGTCCTGTTCCTGGATATCGCAGGCTACACCAAAATGAGCGAAACCACATCCAGAGAGGATATGAACCACCTCATTGAAACCTATTTCAGCGAATTTCTGAACATCATTGTTGAAAACAAGGGGGATATCAATGAAACCGCAGGGGACGGCCTGATGATCCTCTTTCAGGATGAGGACCCCAAGATACATGCCACCAATGCCGTAGCAGCTGCCGTGGGCATCCAGAAACGGACCAGTCTCATCAATGCGGCCCAAAAAGGCGGCGGTCCGCCAGTGATGGTAAATATGGGAATCAATTCAGGGGTGGCGGATGTGGGTTCCACACGGTTCAACGGGATTGCCGGGGACCGTTGGACATTTACCGCCTCAGGTCCGGTGACCAATATCGCGGCCAGGGTCTGCGGTATCGCCACCAATGGCGGTGTGCTGCTTACCCGGAATACGGCAGATCTTCTTGACGGGCGGTTTCAACTCGGAGACTTTACCCCCCATACATTGAAAAACGTCAGTCAACCCATTCAGATCTGCGAAGTCACCCTTTGACCCTGTTTCGGTTTGTTTTACTAGCGAGTATGGCCTGCCCCGCAGCCCCTTAGGTTGGCTTGGGCAGGCCAAGATTTTTTAAACAGGATTTGATTTAAGCCTGGGGCAAGGCATCAACACTTTCATAGCAGGGCATAATAGACGGAAACCCTGAGATCTCAATCACCTCTTTGATATTATCCTTATGACCTGCCAGGCTGAACTCGCCGTTCACGGCTTTCAGCTTTTTTGCCGCCACAAGAAATACCCGAAGTCCGGCACTTGACACGTATTCAAGGCTGCTCAAATCCATTGCCACGCGGGTCTGCCCGTCATCAATCAAGGCGCCCAGCGCCCCTTCCAGTTCAGGGGCAGTCACCGCATCCAGGCGGCCTGTAATCCGAACCACACAATGTCCTGCCATCATTTCATTGGCAATATCCATTTCATCTCCCTAACATATTCATTCGCTGGTTTATCACCCATCCGGGCAGGCATACCCGTCAAAGTACATTATCCCATCCTTGCACAGAGGTTTCTTTCTAAGTGAAATAAGGAAAAGTGTCAATGTTTAACCCGTTCCATAAGGCCAAAGAGAAACCCTTTTTCAGGACAGGGTGATATCCACATTCAATTCACTGCCCAGATCATCCAAGGCATTTTCCAGCGCCTCTTCCGACAGGGATTCCGGCAGAGTGGCCCGGATCACCATGACATACATGGCTGTTCCGCTGCCCGGAGAATACTTCTTTTTGGACGTCAGGGTCTCGATATTGACCTGCTCCCGGCTCAAAAGCTGGCTGACCTTATATACAATCCCTCCCTGGTCCACCCCTTCAACGGAAATGGTCACAAGATTTTTATTGTTTTTCCGGGGCAGATGATGGTACTCAAGCGGCCGGATAAAAGCGGACAAGCCTTTTTCCCTTTCCAGACGGCGGCAATCCTTGGAAAGGCGTTCTTCAAGATCGTCTCCCTGGCCTGTGAGCAGGAGAATCAGTGTAAACTCATCTGCCAGACGTCCCATATTGGAATCTTCCAGGTTACAATTGTTTTCAAACACCATTTCCGAAATATCCGCCACAATACCCGGGCGATCCTTGCCAAATGCCGTCATGATAAACTTCTGGTCCATTAATGCGTCTCCAATCCGTTTCCTTTGCGTATTATTTTTTAAGTTTCCTAGTCTGGTCATATTATCCGGTTGCGCCTATCCGTTGAAACTCACGGAAGCCCTGCTTTCGCTTATAAGATCACAGCATTAGGAAAAAAGCAACTGTTGACCTGGTCACCCCCTTTGGCTATAATTTGTGGTGTTCACCCGTTGGTTTCATAACGCCTCAACACAACTCCGGCAGCGCCCTACGCCGCTGTCTCCATCTGCTGTTTAGGAATACTCCCCATGATTCTTGTGATCGGTGAAATTCTTTTCGACCTGTTTCCTGATGACCGCCGGATCGGTGGTGCCCCCTTTAACTTTGCCTTTCATCTCAGACAATTGGGGTTTGATGTCCGGTTTATCTCAAGGGTGGGCAAAGATTCACTGGGCAACGAACTCAAGGCGTTTCTACACCGCAACGGATTCCCCGCCGAAGACCTGCAGACCGATACAACCCATGCCACCGGCCGGGTAACAGTATCCTTAACCCCAGACGGGAGTCATTCATTTGATATCGTACGGGATACCGCCTATGACCACCTTGAGTTCAACGACCATTTAAAGAAGTTGTGCACGGCACCGCCTGAACTCATTTATTTCGGAACGCTGATACAACGGACGGACAACGGCAGAGCTCTGGTAAAGAACTGTCTTTCCGCAGCAGGTCCGACCGGCATAAAATTCTGCGATATCAACCTGAGGCCGGCCTGTTATACCCCGGAAGTTGTTGCGGACGCGGTGGCAGCCGCAGATATCCTTAAACTCAGCGATGAAGAGCTGCACCGGCTTGATTCCGCCCAGGAACCAACCCAGAAAGCAAGCCTGGAAACACAGATCAAAAACCTGGCCCGGTCATCGGATATAGATACGGTTATTTTAACCCGGGGAGAAAAGGGCAGCATCTGGGCCACCCGCGAAAACATCTTATCCCATCCGGTCCCTTCAGAAGATACTGCAGAAGACAATACCGCGATTGCGGACACCGTCGGTGCCGGAGACGCCTATGCCGCCATGGCCGCTGCCGGACGTCTCAACGGTCTACCGGACGGCCGGACCATGTCGCTGGCACAGGAGTTTGCAAGCCGCATCTGCAGCATACGCGGCGCACTCCCCCAATCCCCATCTTTCTATACAGACTTTAAACGAGGGCTTTCCAGATGACACAAACACTTTACATCCAGATGTTCAGTATTCACGGCCTGTTGCGCGGACATAATCTTGAGCTGGGATACGACGCAGATACCGGCGGCCAGATCAAATATGTGGTGGAACTCGGCCGCACCCTCGCCAAACACCCCATGGTAAAAAAAGTGGACCTGTTTACCCGGCTGATCAGCGACAAGGCTTATTCCTCGGACTACGCCAGGGAGGTGGAGCAGGTGACGGACCGCTTCAGAATCGTCCGGATTCAGTGCGGGGGCCGAAAGTATATCCGCAAAGAACTGCTCTGGCCCCACCTGGACGAATTCGTTGACAAAACCATCAAATTTATCCAGCAGGAAAAAGAGGTGCCTCACATCGTCCACGGCCACTACCCCGATGCCGGGTACGTGACCACGGAACTCTCCCAGTTTTTCGGGGTGCCCTTTGTTTACACCGGTCATTCATTGGGCCGGTCAAAGAAAGCCAGGCTGCTGGCAGAGGGCATGTCCGAACGTGAAATGGACCGGATGCTGAAAATCAACCGGCGCATCGACACCGAAGAAACCATTCTCAAGTACACCGACCTGGTCATCACCTCCACCACCCAGGAAATCGAGGGGCAATACGGCCAGTACCGGAATCGGACGCTGTCGTCCTACAGGGTGATTCCCCCCGGGATCGGCATCGATAAATTCTACCCATACACCCATGACACCTTTGATTCGGTGGAGGACAAGGAAGAGGCGCTTTTTGCAAGATCGTCCCTGAAACAGGAACTTAACCGCTTTTTCCAGCACCCGGACAAACCCATGCTCCTGGCCCTGTGCCGGCCGGATAAACGAAAGAACATCGAAGGCCTGGTCCGCTCATACGGAAAAGATAACGAGCTGCAGGCCATGGCCAATCTGGCCGTGTTTGCCGGCATTCGTAAAGATATCTCCGACATGGAGGACAACGAACGGGAAGTACTGACACGGATGCTGCTGATGATGGACAAGTACAACCTCTACGGAAAGATGGCCATCCCCAAAAAACACGATTTTGAACATGAGGTACCTGAGCTTTACCGGATTGCCGCCTCCCTGAACGGCGTATTTATCAACCCGGCCCTCACCGAACCCTTCGGCCTCACTCTTCTGGAGGCACAGGCCTGCGGCCTGCCCATCGTGGCCACCCGTGACGGCGGCCCCCAGGACATCATGGCCAATTGCAGCGGCGGTATCCTCATCGACCCGAAGGATGACACGGCCATTGCCCAGGCACTGAAAAAAATCATCGCGGACCGGGAGTTGTGGAACCAATACTCCAAAAACGGCATCATCAACACCCGAAAGCACTACACCTGGGAAAGCCATGCCGCCACTTACATGGACACCATCAACCAGCTTTACGAGGATAACGACAAATCATCCCTGACGGTCCGTAGCCCCCGGCACAGTATCGGCCACCGTCTCTCCAGCCTTGACCGTATGATCATCACGGACATAGACAATACCCTTCTGGGCGGAGAATCAGCAGATATACAGAAACTTACGGCACTGCTGAAAACCCACAGGGACCGCATCGGCTTCGGCGTGGCCACCGGCCGGCATCTGGAATCGGCCGTGGCCGTATTAAAAGAACACAATATACCGGATCCGGACATCATCATTTCGGATGTGGGCAGCCGGATCAACTACGGCAAAGACCTTCACCACGATAAGGGCTGGGAAACCCACATTTCCAAAGGCTGGAAACCGGAGTTGATGCGGCAACGTCTGGAAGATATCCCCTTTATCACCCCCCAGGAGGATGAAAACCAGGCCCCGTTCAAACTCTCTTACTATATGGAACCGGGTAAGGACCGCCTGCCGAAGATCCACCACGTCCTGACAAAGAATCGATTTCTGTATACCCTGATCTACTCCCACGAGCGATACCTGGATATTCTGCCCTTCCGTGCCTCCAAGGGCAAAGCCATCCGGTACCTCAGCTACAAATGGGAGATTCCCCTTCCCCGGTTTATGGTCTGCGGGGATTCGGGTAACGACGAGGAGATGATCAAGGGGGATCCCAAGGCGGTTATCGTCGGAAACTACTCTTGCGAACTCGACCATCTGCGGCCCGGACGAAACATATATTTTGCCAACGCCCCCTATGCCGCCGGCATCCTTGAGGGCCTCTCCCATTACACCTTTATTGAAAATGCACAGAGGTAGCCATGACCCTTAAAAATAAAATTCAGCTGATCGTCTACCCGGACTCCTTTGGCGCCAACCTGCCGGAACTTCACTACGCCCTTAGAAAATTCTTCGCCAAAGCCATCGGCGGGGTACA
Source organism: Desulfobacterales bacterium (assembly GCA_022361315.1). The sequence continues at coordinate 1,878 of JAKSBB010000067.1, read as the reverse complement.
TATCCTGCCCTTCTACCCCTCCTCTTCAGACCGGGGGTTTGCCCCCAAAACCTACGATGAGGTGGACCCGGCCTTCGGCACCTGGGAAGACGTGGAAAAAATCGGTCAGGATTTTGACCTGGTCATTGATTTCATGGTCAACCATATTTCCCGCCAGTCGGAGTTTTTCCAGGACTTTCTTGAAAACGGATTTCACAGCGAATACGCGGATATGTTTCTGAGTTTTGATAAGCTTTCACCGGACGGATATGTGGCGGAGGAAGATCTGAAAAAGGTTTACACCCGCAAGCCCCGCCCCCCATACCAGAAAATAGAACGGCCCAACGGTACCCTGCAGAAAATCTGGTGCACCTTTGACTATGAACAGATCGACCTGGATTACGACGCCCCGAAAACCCGGGAAGTCATGCGCAAATTCCTCATACGGCTGGCCAGAAACAAACCCAAGATGATCCGGCTGGATGCCATTGCCTACATCACCATGGAGCTGGGCACCAATTGTTTTTTTGTGGAGCCCAAAATCTGGGAATACCTGGAGTGGTTCGACGACTACGCCTCCGCCTTTGACACGGAAATCCTGCCCGAGGTTCACGAACATTACTCCTACCAGCTCAAGCTGGCGGAGCGGGGATACTGGTGCTACGACTTTGCCCTGCCCATGCTGGTGCTTCACGGCCTGTACATGAACACCACCCGGCGGCTGAAGTCCTGGCTGAAAAAATGTCCCCGGAAACAGATCACCACCCTGGACACCCATGACGGTATCGGTGTGGTGGATGTGGAGGATCTTCTCAATCAGGATGAAATCGATGACACCCTGAGAACCCTCTACGAACGGGGCTCCAACGTCAAAGAAATGTACTCCGGCCCGGAATACCAGAATCTGGATGTTTACCAGGTCAACTGCACCTATTACTCGGCCCTGGGCTGCAACGACGACGCCTATATTACGGCCAGGACCATCCAGTTCTTCACCCCGGGTATTCCCCAGGTCTACTACGTGGGGCTGCTGGCCGGAGAAAACGATATCGAGCTGGTGGAATCCACCCGCCTGGGCCGCAACATCAACCGCCACAATTACACCCTGTCCGAAATCCGGGAGGATTTCCAGAAACCCGTGGTCCAGCGCCTGCTTAAACTCATGGAATTCCGGAACTCCTACCCGGCCTTTAACGGCGATTTTACCCTCATCAAATCCCCGGATACGGAACTGATTCTGGAATGGTCGAAAAAAAGCTACACGGCCACGGCCTATATCGATGTAAAAGCATACACCGTAAAGATCACCTATACGGATCCGGTGGCTTCCAGAACTACGGATTATATTGTGTAATTCCGGATTCGCTAAACGAAAAAGAGCGGCGAAAAAAATTCTGGTTTGGCATTCGCCAGGAAATGCATATTATTTAAAGAATAGCGGCCCGGTTAACAACTGTTCCGGTTTCTCCTTAAATGGGCTTTAAGCGTTAAACTTAGACTTGTGAGGCACCCTATGAATTCTTATATGAAATTCATATCCATCATCATCGTAACAGGGGCGGCAATCCTCGTCCTGCTGGCGGGATGCCAGAATAATACTGTTGATTTTCAGTGCCGGGATGCCATCGGTTGCATCAGCCTTCGCCCTGATGAACCCATTAAAATCGGCGTACTGCAGGCACTTTCAGGCAAGGTGGCCACCCTGGGAAAGGAACAGATCCGTGGGTTTGAACTGGCCCTGGACCAGCGGAACGGGACCTTGCTCAACCGGCGGATTGAGATGCAGACAGAGGATACGGGATGTACGGCTGAAGGGGGGGCCAATGCAGTTTTAAAAATCATTGCCGATCCGAAATCCGTCGCGATTTTCGGGAGCACCTGCTCCGGTGCTGCGGCGAC
>JAKSBB010000856.1 GCA_022361315.1 Desulfobacterales bacterium | reverse complement strand
GTCGCAACCGGAAAAAATCTGATCCAGCTGGTGGTTACCGGTGGTGACGCACATCCCTGGCTGTACGGATTGGCGGGGATGCTCAAGACCGCGTCCCTGGAAAATCCAGGGTTGGTCTGTCAGTTGATCGATTTGGAACCGCCTGCATCACAAAAAGAGTTTCTGGAAACCATTGGTGAGACGCTATTGGAAAACGGTGCACGCCCCGGCGACAGGGTCATTCAGTATGGCGGGGGCAAACGATGGGACAAAAGATGGGTAGAACGGATGGAAGAGGTGGAAACAGATCCGTCCGGATTTACCTGGTCGAAGGCATGTGTCTGCCTGATCACAGGGGGATTGGGCGGTCTCGGACTGATGTTTGCACAGGAGATTGCCGGGCAGGTGTCACATCCCACCTTAATTCTCACGGGTCGTTCCGAACCGGACGCAGAGAAATTGGCCGAAATAGACCGCCTGAATAAAATGGGAGCCCGGGTGGTATACCGGCAGGCCGATGTGGGGAACACAGATGAGGTGACAGCCCTGATCCACCATATCGAAACGACCTATGGCCCGTTGACCGGCGTCATACACAGCGCGGGATGCATTCGGGACAATTTTATCATTAGGAAGTCCGTGGATGAATGTGTGCAGGTCATGGCGCCGAAGGTGGGGGGACTGGTGAACCTGGATGCAGCCACCCAAGATCAGCCCCTTGATTTCTTTGTGATTTTTTCATCCATGGCCGGCTCACTGGGCAATATCGGTCAGGCAGACTATGCCAGCGCCAATGCCTTTGCGGGGGGGTATGCCGCCCACCGTAACCGTCTGGTAGATGCCTCAGAGCGGCAGGGCAGAACCGTTTCCATCCACTGGCCCCTCTGGAAAGATGGGGGGATGACCGTGGGGGCTGAAACCGAGGAGATGATGAGGCGGAACATGGGCATGACACCTATGGAAACGGAAGCCGGTATACAGGGGTTTTACAGGGCTGTTGCCGCAGGGCACCCCCATATCATGGTCATCCAAGGGGATGTCCCGACAATCCGGCGAAAACTTCTGGCCCCGGCACAAGGGCCTGCGACAGAGAGGGTTCCCGTTCCGTCACCTGCGGATGATGCCGACGATAATGAATTGCGGGGTCTGATCCGGTCAATGCTGGTCAAAGAAGTCTCACAGATGATGGGCATCCCCCGGGATGCCGTCGACGGCAATGTTGCCCTGGAGAAGTATGGATTCGATTCCATCTCCATGACCGAGTTCACCAATACGCTGAACGGTGAGTACGGCATTGATCTGGCCCCCACTGTTTTTTTCGAATACCCGGATGTGGACGGCCTTTCTGATTATCTTGCCACAGAACATCAGGCTGCATTTAGCGCTCGCCTGACGGGAACAGGCCCCTCACGGGTAGTTGATTCCGCTCCTGCTGAGGATGCCACACGCCCGGCACCGTCCCGGCGGCGTAGACATTCGCGTTTCGGGACTTTCGGGCCGGATAACGGCCGGGCAACGGTTGCGGCGGAACCGGTGGCCATCGTAGGTATCAGCGGCAGGTTCCCCATGGCGGAAGACATCGGCACCTTCTGGGAAAATCTGGCCAACGGAAAAGACTGCATCACGGAAATCCCTGAAGACCGTTGGGACTGGAAAGCGCTTCACGCAGGTGGAGAAGACACGCCGACCCCGATGAAGTGGGGGGGCTTTATTGATGGTGTGGATGAGTTCGATCCCTCATTTTTCGAAATATCCCCCAGAGAGGCTGAGCTGATGGAGCCCCAGCAGCGCCTGATGATGCGCTACGTCTGGAAGGCCATTGAAGATGCCGGAATCCCTGCCGAAAGCCTGGCCGGCACCAAAACCGGATTGTTTGTGGGCACCGGCGGTAACCAGTACGCCGAGATTCTGGCAAAGGCGAACATCCCTGTGGAAGGCTATACCTCCACGGGCAGTGTCCCCTCCATCGGCCCCAACCGGATGAGTTATTTTCTGGATATCCACGGCCCCAGTGAACCGGTGGAAACCTCCTGCTCATCATCCCTGATTGCCATCCACCGCGCCGTGGAAGCCATGGCCAACGGCAGTTGTGATATGGCCGTTGTGGGCGGCGTCAACACCATCATTACCCCCAGTTTTCACCTCAGTTTCGGTAATGCGGGGATGCTCAGCCCGGACGGAAAATGCAAGACCTTCTCCGACCGGGCGGACGGCTATGTCCGGGGGGAGGGTGTGGGCATGCTCTTCCTGAAAAAGCTGAGCCGGGCGGAACAGGCCGGTGATCACATTTACGGGGTGATACGCGGCACCGCCGTCAATCACGGGGGACGATCCAGTTCTCTGACCGCACCGAACCCCAAAGCCCAGAAGGAGGTGCTGGTTCAGGCCTACCGCAAGTCAGGAATCGATCCGCGCACCGTCGGCTACATCGAAGCCCACGGCACCGGCACCAACCTGGGGGACCCCATTGAGGTGGAGGCGCTGAAAACCGCCTTTAAAGAACTCTATGCGGATGCCGGTGTTCCGGAAGCGGCAGAGGCCCATTGCGGCCTGGGATCCGTAAAAAGCAACATCGGTCATACGGAACTGGCCGCAGGGGTCTCCGGTGTGATCAAGGTGCTTCTCCAGATGCAGCATAGAACCATCGCCAGAAGTCTGCACTGTGATACGGTAAATCCCTATATCCGTCTTGACGACACCCCCTTCTACATTGCCCGGGAGGCCCGGGAGTGGACAGCCCCCACGGACGCCGAAGGCCGAATTCTGCCCCGGCGGGCCGGGGTGAGTTCCTTCGGATTCGGCGGGGCAAACGCTCACGTGATTCTCGAAGAGTATGTGGACGACACACCCGCAGCGTATACCGGCAATCAGCCGTCTGTGTTTGTGCTCTCTGCCAAAAATGAACCCCGCCTAAGGGACTATGCCCGGGTGATGGCGGATTTCCTGGCCGGAACCCATGCGGATCTGGCCGATATCGCCTATACCGTTCAGACCGGACGGGATGCCATGGATGAACGGCTTGGCCTGGTGGTGGGTTCTGTTGAAGATCTTCGGGATAACCTGAGCCGGTTTGCTGACGGCAGCAACGATGTGGACGGGCTCTACCACGCGAATGCAAGACAGAACAGGGAGGCCATGACCGCCTTTACATCCGATGATGAGCTTCTGGAAGCTGTGGATAAATGGGTGGCCCGGGGTAAATATGCAAAACTGGTATCCTTCTGGGTCCGGGGCCTGGCATTTGACTGGCACAGGCTCTACGGGGATGTCCGGCCGAGACGTATCAGTCTGCCCACCTATCCCTTCGCCAGGGATCGGTATTGGATTGATGCGGAGGCCACGGGCAATTTACAACCGGGATACCTGGCCGCAGAGGAAGAAGATATTCAGAACGCCATCTACGGCGACATGATGCTCAAGCCCATGTGGCGTGAAAAGAAAGCGGAGAGCGAGGCTGGCATACCCGCATATACAAAACATCTGATCGCGTTGTGCGGTATACCCAATGCCAAAACAGCCGAGGCAGCGTTGCAACCCGTCCGGGCTGCCTTCGGGGATGCGGAAATCATCAATCTGGAAGTCGGCACCAAAGCCAGAACAATCCACAAGCGGTTCAGCCATTGCGCACTGACGCTCTTTGAAAAGGTACAGGCTGTGGTTCAGTCAAAACCCAAAGGAAAAGTCCTGATTCAGGTGGTGGTCACAGATGGCCACGGTAGGGAGAGCCGTCTGTTTTCCGGGCTGTCAGGTATTCTTAAAACCGCCCGTCTGGAAAATCCGGCTGTCATAGGCCAGGTGATCCGGGTTGAGGACGCGGATGGCCTGGAAGATCTGCTCGGGGAAAACAGCAAATATCCTGAAGATGCAAACATCAGCTATCGTGACGGGAAACGCTTGGTGGCAGGCTTTGAGGAAATCCTGGACCTGCCGGAAACACCTGCCATGGCCTGGAAAGACGACGGTGTTTATCTTATCACCGGCGGTGCCGGAGGACTCGGGCTGATCTTTGCCGAAGACATAGCCCAAAAGGTTAAAACACCTGTTCTGTTGCTTACAGGACGTTCGGCACCGGGACCTGACACACGGGAACGGATCGAGGCGTTGCGAAACACCGGTGCACGGGTTGAATACCGGCAGTCGGATATCACCCGGAAAGCAGATACGGACAAGCTCATTCGGGGTATTACTGCCGAGTTTGGCAGCCTCACAGGCATCATCCACTCGGCCGGTGTCATCCGGGACAATTTCATCCTCAATAAAACCTCCGATGAGTTCGATACGGTGCTGGCCCCCAAGGTTGCAGGCGTATCCTGTCTGGATGATGCAAGCAAAAATCTGGATCTGGATTTCTTCGTGATGTTTTCCTCCGGGGTGGGGGCCGTGGGCAATACCGGCCAGGCGGATTATGCCTGTGCCAATGCCTATATGGAT
>JAKSBB010000525.1 GCA_022361315.1 Desulfobacterales bacterium | reverse complement strand
GTGAAGGTGGCCGGCGGTATCAATGAAGGCACCATCTATGCCCGGGGGAATGTATACGCCAAGTTTGTTCATAAATCAGAAATCATCTGCATGGGGGATATTCATGTTCAAAAGGAAATCGTGGATTCCACCATTGAAACCTCCGGTGCCTGCGTGATTGCCAACGGCAAGCTCATCTCTTCCCAGTTGACCGCAAAAATGGGGGTAACGGCACGCCACATCGGTACGGAAATGGCCTCTCCGTCTAATATAAAGGTAGGGCAAGATGCCTTCACCGAAAAAGAAGTGAAGAAGAACAGGGGCAAAGTGGCACAGATCAAAGAGGAGATTGTTGCCAAGAAGGACAGAAAGGCGGATGTCAGGCATGAGAATACCGAGTTGCAGAAAAGAATAACCGAACTCGCCCATGTACAGGACCGTTCACAGTTGGAGCAAAATGAGGTGACGGAGGAACTCAAGACGTCCTCCCAGGCCACCCGGACCGCGGAACTTAAGGCCCGTCTTACCGAGTTGGATGAGCAGATTGAAACGGCGGAGCAGGATCTGGACTATTGCTTTGAAAAAAGCGAAGCACTGGAACTGCAGCTCCAGTCCATTGATAAAGAGCTTGCGGAACTGGAGAACAAACGGGAGATGCTGGTGGAAGAACGCAGCAATCTGACCCGCTGGGCAAAGGAAAACCCGGGCAAGGCCGTGGTTGCCGTTGAAGGTGCCATACTCGCGGGCAACAATATCGTGGGAAAACACAGCGACCTGTCGGTGGATAAAAAGATCCGCCATGCCAGGATCACGGAAGTGCAGTTCAAGTCCGATGCCAAGGACGGGGGGCGTCTGGTCTACCGGATGAACGTCGGTAATTTCTGATCCGCTGACAGATCAGGTTCCGGCAAAAAATCTAAACTGCTGTTTCCGGTTCGTTCAGAACCGCATTTTTCGAATTTGCCCCAAGCTCCGTTAATTTTTCGTCCTTTTCCTTCCACAACCGGTTCAGCCAGTCACAGAAGGTGTCTTTGAATTCCGGATCCTGAAAATAGTCGCCTTTGAGGGCCGGGTCCACCGGGCTCACATCAATATCAACGATAATCTCATTGACCTGGCCGGAAATATACTCCCAGAAATTCGGGGTTTTACCCGGGTAGAGGATGGTCACATTGACGATCTTGTGGAGATAGTCTCCCATGGACCCCAGAACAAAGGCAATCCCGCCGGCTTTGGGGGCCAGCAGATGGGTGAAGGGGGAATTCTGACGCCGGTGTTTTTCACTGGTAAATCTGGTGCCTTCCACAAAATTCATCACAGATACCGGTGTGTGCTTGAACTTTTCACAGGCCTTTTTGGTACTTTCCAGATCTTTCCCTGCCAGATGCGGGTTGGCTGCCAGGAATTTTTTGGAGTACCGCTTCATAAACGGAAAGTCCAGGGCCCACCAGGCAAGGCCCAGAAAGGGCACCCAGATCAACTCTTTTTTCAGAAAAAATTTGAGCATGGGAATTTTTCGGTTCAGCACTTTCTGGAGCACCAGAATATCCACCCAGGACTGGTGATTGGAGATGACCAGGTACCAATCCTGTTCCTTCAACTGTGACAGCCCCCGGACATCCCAGCGGATATCGTTGAAAAGCCGTGAATTCATCCCGTTGATGGCGATCCACAGGGTGGCGATGCCGATGAGAACCTTGTCCAGGATAACGATGGCGCCTCTGGCTGGCAGAATAAATTTGAGCAGGGAAAGACAGATCAGGGGAATGGTCAGGGCAATGGTGTTTACGGTGTACCCGATAAACGAGAGTACACCGATCAGCGGTGATGGCAGAAAGTTCAGCATGGCTCTCCTTTGGCTCAGAATATCCGGGTCAGTTGTCTTTAAACCCGGTAATATGTTTTTTAACGGTGCGTCTGTCCAGGCCCGTCACCCTGGCCACCTGTTCATAGGTGCCTTTCTCATCGTAGAGCAGTTTGCAATAGCCGGCCACAAGGTCGGGTACGGCAATGGTCTGCTCTTCAATGCCCTGGCTCAGGGTCTGGGCCAGGCCCGTAAGTTCCGGGTTGAGCACCTCCTGCCCGGTATAGTCCCGCCGGAGCAGGACGGATCTGACGCATTGTTCCAATTCTCGCACGTTACCTGGCCATTGATAATGCTTTCCGAGGTTTCGGTCAATAATTCTTTTCACTTTTTCAATGAGTTTGGGGTTGTGGACACCGGTCATTCTGTGGATGGTGAAATCCAGGAGGTTGTGAAGCTCCTCCGGGGTCTCCCGGATCCGGGTCCGCAGCGGCGGTACCTCTATGATGTCCGAGCAGAGCCGGTAGTAAAAATCATCCCTGAACACCTTGCCGGACATAATGTCGTCCTTTGGGCGGTTGGTGGCCCCGATGACACGGCCGTTGAACCGGGAACTCCTGTGGGATCCCACCGGGGTGAACTGTCTTTCCTGAAGTACCTGCAGCAGCTTAATCTGAACGTGGTTGGGCACCTCACCGATTTCATCCAGGAGGATGGCACCGTAGAGGCTGCACCGGTCAAAGGCGCCGGCATAGTTGTCCACCGCACCGGTAAACGCCCCTTTGGTATGCCCGAACAGTTCGGATTCCAGCAGGGTTTCAGGATACTGGGACAGGTTGATGGCGGAGAAGGCCCGGGTAAAGCTCTGGGCGAAACAGCTGGTCTTCTGGTCAAAGGGAATGAATCCGCTCTGTCCGATGGCCCGGGCGGAAGTCCCTTTACCGGTTCCGGTCTCCCCCAGCAACAGGGTGGAGAAGTCTTCCATCCGGTTCCACAGGTATCTGTCATAGAGACCGATGTTGTATGTGAACACATTGTACCAGAGATGTTTTTTCAGGGTCCGCATGCAGCGGCTGGTGCCCACCAGGCTGTTGGATATGAAATAAAAGGCCCGCCGCAGTTGAAAGGAGAGGGCGAAATAGTGCCAGAAGTATTCCGCATCAAAACCCCGATCCGTCCATATTTGCTTCGCATCATGGGCAAAGCTCACCTTCACCGGGGTGTCCCCGGCCGCTAACTGGTCTTTTATATGGATGTCGAACTGGTCTCGGAATTTGTGGAAAATATCAAAGTAGTTCACGATCCGAAGCAGTTCCTGGTCCTCTTCAGGATAATCTCTGATATTGCCCTTGTGGATTTTGGCAAGTGTTCGCAGGCGAAGGTCCACCTCCCGGTAACACATATCCTTGCTCTCCCGCCGGGATGCGGAGGGAAACAGTCCGGCAATCCTCCGGTCCAGCCGTTCTCTCAACCGGGAAAAGGGGTTTGCAAAGGCGGCATTGTAAACGGTTTTAAAAAAATGTCTTTCTTCGGTGGGCAATTGAAGTCCGGGCATGGTTTCTTCCAATCTGTTTCGGGGTGTGTGCATTTTTGTACATTGGCTGTGCATAAAATGCAAGGCAAAGGGCGGGAATCTATCCTTACATTTGTTTTACTTTGGGCGTATGGAACATGATTTCGGAGAGTTGTTGGGAATAATTAATTTTACATTGTGTTGGCACACTCTTTGATATGTACACGGGGAGTACGATTCGTGCGGGAGTATCCCGGCGCCCCGAAAAACCGGTTTCTCCTTAGTTTCAAACCGGCCCCGGCGGCGCAAACAAACATCCAAAATGGAGATATTAAATGATTACAAGAATACTGAGTTCAAGACTGCCCCTGATGGTATCCACCCCGGTCAAGGTCTTTGATGTCAGATATTTTCATGCCATTTATAAGGCCGGAGCCCTGCCGGTCTTTGACACGGAATTTATGAGCCGGGATGAAATCCTGGCCAATGCCGTCCTGCTTTCCAGGGAAAATCTTCAGTTCGGTCTGAGGCTGGCTGATCACGACCAAGATATCATTGCCACACTGAAGCGCGAGAATATTAAAAATCTGGATGCACTGGTGGTGCCGCTGAGTAAGACGGATGAACCCGCCGATCTGAAACGGTTCGGGGATACAAAAATCATTCTTGAAATCCGTGATATCCATCTGACTGAAGCCATCCGGGACATTGATCCCCATGCCCTGATCATCCGGGGTAATGAGGCAGCCGGTAAGGTCTCCAGATATTCTTCTTTTATTCTGATGCAGTGGTACCTGAAAAATTCACCCCTGCCGGTATTCGTACACGGCGGCGTGGGCCAGTACACCGCAGCCGGTATGCTGGCCGCAGGCGTGGCCGGCTTTGTGATGGACAGCCAGATGCTCCTGGCCAAGGAAGCCCCGGTGTCCGACGCGTTTAAAAAGCTGCTGGCCAGTGTGGACGAAGGGGACTCCACGGAGATTATCTTCGATGACAGGGACATATACAGGGTGTTTGCAAAGCTGGGTACAAAGATCGTAAAAGATCTCAAGGAAGAGGCGGTGATTCTCTCCCAGGAAACGGACAAGGATATCTATCCGGCCATCGCCGATCAGATAACCGCCTTGGATAACCCCGACGCCAACTTTATCCAGTCTCTGTTTTATCTGGGCCAGGACGGCATTTTCGCCAAGGAATTTGCCCGGGAGTCCGATACCCTGTCCGAAATGATCGACCGGTTTTTCACCACCCTCGGTGTCAATCTGGACTACGTGGACAGCCATGATCCGGTGCAAAAGGATTCCGCTTTCGCCAAAGATCAGAATACGGCTTACCCCCTGATCCAGGGACCCATGGCCAATATCTCCGATAATACAGAGTTTGCCGGCCAGGTGCTTGATGCCGGCGCCTTGCCGTTTTACGCCGTGGGCAGTCTGCCGGTGAGCCTGGCTGACGACATGCTGAAATCCGGTGCGGAAAAGTTGGATAAATTCGGTGCCGGACTTGTGGGCATCGAAGCCTTCAACCCCCAGGTCCACGACCATCTTGAAATGGTGAAGAAGTACAAGGTACCCTACGCCCTGTTCGCCGGCGGTATTCCCTCCCAGGCGGTTGAACTGGAAAAGGCCGGCACCAAGACCTATCTGCATACCCCCAGCGTTTCCATGATGGAAAATGCCCTGGAAAACGGGTGCTTCCGTTTTATCTTTGAAGGCGGCGAAGCCGGCGGCCATGTGGGATCACTCACCTCCATGGTGCTCTGGGAAGCGGCCATTGCCAAGCTGATTAACTCCGGCCGCGACCTTTCCGGGCTTTACCTGGTGTTCGCCGGTGGCATCACCACGGCATACGCCTCCTTCTTCATCTCCGGTATGACCGCTTTCCTGGCGGCCCAGGGGGCAAAAATCGGCCTCCAGGTGGGTACTGCCTATCTCTTCTCCAACGAGCTGGTGGATACCAAGGCGGTTCAGAAACAATACCAGGACATCCTCATTGAAGAAGATGAAACCGTGGTCATCGGTAAAACCTTAGGACTTGCCTCCAGAACGGCACCGACGCCTTTTGCCAAGATGATGACCGATCACGAAGCCAAGATGATCCGGGAGAAGATGCCCCTGGGCGAGAGGAAACGTTCTTTTGAAAAACGGAATATCGGTTCTCTGCTCATCGGTGCCAAAGGTTTTCTGCCGGACTTCAAGAATCCGGGCGAGGAAAACTACACTTGGTTCGAGGGGGATGAACATCGTGAGAAAGGCAACTTCCTGGTGGGGGACAGCCTGGCCTTCTTCAAGGAGCCGGTCTCCATTCAGGAGATCCACGATGCCTATTTTACCGGTAAGTCACAATTGTTCAGTCATCTGAACGCCATTGAGGTTTTTTCCAGCCCTGAAAACAAGATCCGTGATGAGATTGCCGTTGTGGGTATCGGCTGTACCCTTCCCCATGCAGACACCCCGGACGAACTCTGGCAGAACCTTCTGGACAAACGGTACTCCATCTCCCCCATGCCCGACGACCGCATGGACAAGGCACTGTATTACGATCCGAACCGCAAGGCGGAGGACAAGACCTATACGGATCTGGCCGGCCATGTGGATCACTATACCTTTGATGCCGAGCGTTTCGGCTACGGGGACGGCAAGGACAAACGGCTGTCCCGCAGCCAGCAGATGGTACTTTCCACCGCCTACAAGGCCGTTGAAAGTGCAGGGCTTCTGGATGAAAATGACACCATGATCCAGGAAAATCCCAAGCGGACCGCCGTTATCATCGCCACCTGCCTCTCCAACGAACTGGGCAACGACCTGCAGCTCAAATACTGGTACCCTGAGGTCCTGTCCATGCTGGAAAAGACCCCGGCCTTTGCAGGGCTTTCAGACGAAGACAAAGACAAGGTGCGCGAGGCCCTTCTGGACGGTATGGAAGGGGAGAACAAGGGGTATGACCCGGTTCACGGCATCCTGCTGAACATCGAAGCTTCACGGATTGCCAAACACCTGGGGATCCGCGGCACCAACTACATTGTGGATGCGGCCTGTGCCTCCTCCATCACCGCCATTGAGGCGGCCTGCGGCGAACTTTTGGAAGGCACCCATGACCAGGTGGTTGTGGGCGGTGTCAACACCCACCTGGCACCGGAGTCCTTTATCGGATTTGCCAAGATGGGTACCCTTTCCGAAAAGGGTTCCTGGCCCTTTGACGGCCGGGCCGACGGGTTTGTCCTGGGTGAAGGTTCCGTTGTTTACGTCCTGAAGCGGATGAAGGACGCCATCCGGGACAACAATAAAATTTACGGTGTGATTAACGCCATCGGGTCCAGTTCCGACGGTAAGGGCAAGGCCATCGCCGCCCCGAACCCCAAGGGCCAGATCATGAGTCTGGAGCGCTGTTACGCTTCCATCCGGCCGGAAATCAAACCCGAAGATATCGGCTTTATCGAGGCCCACGGCACCTCCACCATCGTCGGTGATCAGGTGGAATTGAGCACCCTGGATCATATGTATAATAAGTCCGGGGCCGGGATCTCCTCCATTAAATCCCAGATCGGTCATCTTTTGGGTGGTGCCGGTGCCGCCGGTATGCTGAAAGCCCTGCTGGCCGTAAACAAGGGGATGCTGCCCCCCAATGGCAAGTTCAAGGAATTGTCCAAGAACCACGACCTGAGCAATTCCAGCCTGTTCATCGTTGAAGAGGCGCAGCCCTGGGAGCCTGAAGCCGGTCAGACCCGTAAGGCCGGTGTATCCTCCTACGGTTTCGGCGGTATCAATTACCACGCCGTTGTTGAGCAGTTCACCGAAGGGTATGCCCCGCTGAAGCGTGACATCTTCACCGACACCGCCTATGACTTCAACGATGATCGTATCGTTGTGGCGGGCCTCGGTGTTTTCCTGCCCGGAGCCCAGAATACCGATGAATTCTGGGAAAAACTGACCACCGGTGAAAAACAGGTGAGTCCCATTCCCGAAGACCGGTTTGACAATGCCATGTATGCGGCTCAGGGCAAGGATTCCTTCTACTACCTGCCAAAGGTAAAAGCCGGTCAGGTAAAAGATTTTAAATTTAACAACCTCAAGTACCGCATGCCTCCCAAAATGGTGGAAAACATTGAGCGGGGACAGATCTTCGGTCTTGAGGCGGCCAGCGAGGCCCTGAACACCAGCGGACTGCTGGATATTGACGGTGCGTCTGCCCGTACCGGCGTTATCCTGGGTACCATTGCCGGGGAACGTCAGAGCCGGAACATTGTCCGGGTAAGAAAAAATCTTATCGGACAGGCCATAGAAAACTGCGAGGGCCTTGATAAAGAGACGGCGGAAAATGTGGCCAAAAGCCTTGTGAATGCCATCCGGGAGAACATCCCCGAAAATAACGAGGATACCACACCGGGGCTGCTGTCCAACATTATCTCCGGCCGGATTGCCAACTTCTTCGGCCTGAACGGTCCCAACTACGTGTTGGACGCCTCCTGTGCTTCCTCCACCATTGCCATTAAAAATGCGGTTCGTCATCTGAAGACCAAAGAGCTGGACTTTGTTCTGGCGGGTGGTGTGGACTGCAACCTCTATCCGGCGGTGCTCATGGCCTTTAAACGGCTTGGGCTGCTTTCCGCAGGGGACTGCAACTTCTTTGACTCCCGGGCTGACGGTTACGTCATGGGGGAAGGGGCCGCCATCCACGTGGTCACCACCCTGAAAAAGGCCAGGGAAAACAACATGGAGATCTACGGCGAGATCAATGGGTGTGCCGTCCGTTCATCCGTACCCGATCACCTGCTGGCCCCCAGCGAGCAGACCTTTGTGGACGTGATCAACGAGACCTACAAAACTTCCGGCATCCGGAAGTCCGACATCAATCACCTGGATCTGTTTGCCTTCTCCAATATCTTTGGGGATATCATCGAAAAACAGGTCACCCAGGCCTGCTTTGACCATGAGATGCACTGTGGCAACGTCAAGCCTCAGTTCGGTTATTTCAAAGCGGCGAACCCGGCCGTGGCACTGGCCAAGCTCATGCTGATGAACAAGAACGGCAAGATCCTGCCGGACTTCAACTATGAGGAGGAACACTCCATCCTCAAGGAGTGCAAAATTCTGAAACCGGCCCTGGAGGTCATCGACCGGACACCGGGACAGCCCCTGCGCTTTGCCGCCAATGTCAACGGTATCGGCGGCAACCACAGTCACCTGATCATGGGGTGCCTGCCGCGGGTACTGGAAGAAACCCAGGCCGGTGCTGCCGTTGTTGAGGCGGACTTTAAGACCGTTCCCGATAAAACTGCCGCTGCTTCTGTTGCAGCCGCCGCCCCGGTGGCCGCTGCCGTGGTAAAGACGGATGACATTGTCCTGACTGACACCGCCCACAGCGCGGATCAGAAGGGCAAGAAACAGCGGATGGTGGCACTGCTTTCCGGCCAGGGGGCCCAGCGGGCAGGTATGATGAAGACCCTCTATGAAACCGACGACGAGATCCGCCGGGTCATGGACAAAGGTGAGGCCATATTCAAGGCGGAACGCGGCTACTCCCTGCTGGACCTGATGTTCGGCGAGGACGATGCCCTCAACTCCACCCAGAATACCCAGCCCTCCGTATTCCTCTCCTCGGCAGCGGTATGTAACCGGCTGGCCGTGGAAGGGTTCTCACCGGATTACTTCATCGGCCACAGCGTGGGGGAATACACCGCCTTGTTCTGTGCCGGCATTCTGGGGTTTGAAGATGCCATGCGCCTGATCATCAAGCGTTCGGATCTCATGTTCAAGAGTACTCTGGAGAACCCTGGTAAAATCATGGTGGTTTTCAAAAATGAAAAGGAAACCGCGGCCCTGATCCGCAAATCATTTGTTTCCAATATCTGGATCACCAATAAGAACTCCGAGAAACAGACCGCTGTATCCGGCAAGGCGGAAGATATTGAAACATTTTGCAAGTTCCTTACCGGTGAGGGGGCGGTTTATAAAAAGCTCAACCTCACCGGCGCCTTCCACACCCCCATGCTGGAAGGGGCGGCCAAGGAGCTTCGGGC
>JAKSBB010000828.1 GCA_022361315.1 Desulfobacterales bacterium | reverse complement strand
ATTTTCAGAAGCGCCCGGTTTCCCCTGGCCTTTGTGGATCTGGACCGGTTTGACCGGAATGTGGCCTATGTGGCGTCCACCCAGGCAGCCACCGGGAAAACCATCCGGGTGGCCTCCAAAAGCATCCGCTGTATAGAACTTTTAAAACGGGTATTCGACGTCGGCGGTTCGGCGTTCAGAGGTATTCTTGCCTTTACCATGGAAGAGGCTGCCTTCCTCATCGACAACGGCCTGGACGATATTATCGTGGCCTACCCCTCTGTTCAGCCCGGCGATCTGGAGTTGTTCATCGACAAAACCCGGGCCGGTGCAAATATATCACTGATGGCCGATACCTTTGCTCATCTCAAACTCATTTCCGGGGCAGGGAATCGGGCCGGGGTTGTCCTGAAGGTCTGCCTGGATGTGGACATGTCCTATCGTACTTTTGGCGAGCGGGTTCATTTAGGCGTCCGCCGGAGCCCCCTGTATACACCGGATCAGGTGATTGAACTGGCCGAGGAGGCCCGGGATCTGACCGGTATCCGCATCACCGGTATCATGGGTTACGAGGCTCAAATCGCTTCTTTAAACGACGCGGTTCCCGGGCAGGGGCTGAAAAACTTTCTCTTAAAAACCTTCAAGCGCAGGTCTGTCAGGGAACTGACCCGGCGGCGGAAACGTATCATCAACCGATTGAAGTCACTGGGGACGGATCTTGAGGTGGTCAACGGCGGTGGCAGCGGCAGCCTGATGTCCACAGGCAAAGATCCTTCCGTAACCGAGGTGACCGCCGGATCTGCCTTCTTTGCACCGGGCCTGTTCACCCATTTCCATGAGGTGAACTTCGAGCCCGCCGCCTTTTTCGGTCTCCAGGTGGCCAGGATTCCCAAACCGGGCATGGTCACCTGCCTGGGGGGCGGCTACGTGGGATCCGGCGAAGTCAACCCCAACCGCCTGCCCTGGCCGGTGATGCCCCAGGGCCTTTCCTACCTGCCCATGGAAGGGGCCGGAGAGGTCCAGACCCCTCTGGTGCTGCCTAAAGATCTGGTCCTGCCGGAAAATGCACCACAACTGTCTCTGGGTGATCCGGTATTTTTCCAGCATGCCAAGGCCGGGGAACTCTGTGAACGGTTTAACCGGCTCACCCTTGTCCAGGACAATAAAATTGTCGGCAGCGTTCCCACATACCGAGGCCAGGGCAAAGCCTTTCTCTAATCATCAAGACATATCCAGATACAATTAACCTATCACCCTAAGGAGGAGACGTGGAACCATTCCGGATTTTTGATTTTATCATCGTCGGGGCCGGCATCTCAGGCCCGTTCATTGCGGATGAACTCTGCCGGGCCGGTGCAGACTGCCTGCTAATCGAGGCGGGCAAACAATACACCCGGAAGACATACCCGACCAACGGCTTAGACGGTAATTCCCAGCTCTACTGGTCCGGCGGCCTGGAGCTGGGGCATGACTGTAAACTGGCCTTCCTCCGGCCCAAGGTGGTGGGGGGGGGCTCCATCGTCAACCAGGCCCTGGTGGACAGATTCGACGAAGATGCCTGGCGTTCCTGGCGAGCCCAGTCCGGTGTTGATTTTTTTAATGTAGAAGATATGGCCCCCTGGTATGACAGGGCGGAAGATGCCATTGAAATCCAAGAAATCCCCGCCAAGTTCAGAAACAAAAACGCGGAAATTTTTGACCAGGGCTTCAAGCACCTCAACTATCAGAACGCCCCCCTGCGGCGTGCCCAGTCCAACTGCCGCCTGGAAGAGGGCAACTGCTGCATCGAATGCCTGAACGGCTGCCGCCTGGGTTCCAAGCAATCCACCCCGGAAACCGTTCTCAAAACCGCACTGGCAAACGGCCTGGTCCTGGTTTCAGACACCGAGGTGGTCCGGGTGGAAGACAACCGGGGTGACATCCGGGTCCTGGGCCTGGAAAAAGGGGGTGGCGAAGCTTTCTTCCGCGGCCGCAACCTGGTGCTCGGTGGTGGTGCCATCGGTAACGCCCGACTGCTGCTGAACTCCGGGTTCGGCAAGGAACTGCCCCATATCGGCAAAGGCTTCTACTGCCACCCCCAGTTCATGAGCTTCGGGGTATACGATGAAAAAATCAACTCCCACACCGGTGCTTTCCAGGCCTTTAAATCCGACGACACGGGGTTCAGGAAGGAAGGCTTCAAGCTTGAGAACGTCTATGCAGGCCCGGAAGCCATTGCCCTGCTGATACCCGGCTTCGGCCCCGTCCACCAGGGTGCCATGGAAAAGCTCTCCCATTTTGCCTGCATCGAGGTCTGCACACGGGATACCCATCCGGGTCAGATCAAGGTGAACCGAAAAGGAAAGGCCCTGATCCGAAAGGTCCAGAATGAAGAAGACCGTCGGCGGCAGGAGAAAGGCACCCAGGTGATAGAAAGCATCTTCCGCTCCACCAATGCCAGGGAAATCATCCACGGCCGCTTCGGTATCGGCCTCCACCTCATGGGCTGCTGTGCCATGGGTACGGATCCCGCCACCTCCGTGGTAAGCCCGGACTTCAACCTCCACGGCCATCCCCATATCTTTGCAGCGGATTCCTCGGTGTTTCCCAATGCCCCGGGCATCAATCCCTCACTCACCATTATGGCCCTGTCCAAACGAGCGGCGGACGCCATGCTGAAACAGAACAACTAAAAGGACGAGAGACATGACCGTTTCAAAATACTTCTCCCAAAACCAGCTCAAAGGCCTGGCCAAAGCAGGGGACATCATGTGCCCCGGTTCGGACACCTCCCCCTCTTTTTCCGATACCGGCTGCATCGAACATATGGACCGCCTGGCTGAATACATTTCTAAAGACGACCTCGGAGGCCTGCGGCTCCTGCTGACCCTGTTCCGCTGGATGCCCAAATGGAAAATCCGCCTGGTTTTTGCCATCTGCAATAAGAGCGGCATTCTTCCCGGCCCCCTGAGCGCGGTGCTGCGTATGCTTGAAATCGGGATCAAAGGTGCGGTGTTCTCCCCCTATTACGCCAACCTCACCGCTCCGGGCTACTCCGGAAAAAAGGTCCATGACGCCATCGACTGGCACCCAAAACTGGTCCTCCGGGAGGATGAGTTGCCGGAAAAAGCAATGTCCGTGAACCTGGAAGATCCCTCCCCCGAAGATATCACCGCCGTTTACGAACGGGCCCGGGCCGCAGAACCCGAGATCCGGGACTGGCCTGTTAAAAAACGGGTGGAGTTCATCACCGCCCTGAAAGCCGTGATCCTGGAAAACCAGGAGTATATTCTGGATCGCCTCCAGGCAGATACCGGGAAATCCAGGTTCGATGCCATCACCGCGGAAATCTTCGGTACCCTGGACTTCCTGAACTATCTGGAGAAAAACGCGGTCAAGTATCTGGGAGACCGTAAGGTGCCCACACCTCTGGCCCTGATGGGGAAATCCTCCAAGGTCTTTTTCGAGCCCCTGGGCACGGCCCTGCTCATCTCCCCCTGGAACTATCCCTTTTACCAGGCCATCGTCCCCATCACCCAGGCGTTTATCGCCGGCAATGCCGTGGTTTTCAAACCCTCTTCCGCTACGCCCCTGACGGGTCTTGTGGAGGAACTCCTGGCCAAGGCCAGTTTTAAGCCGGGCTGGGTCCAGATCGTCTACGGCTCAGGCGGAAAAGTCGGGGATGCCCTGGTGGACGGAAAGCCGGACAAGATCTTCCTCATCGGCAGCCAGTCCGTGGGGAAACACGTCATGAAAAAGGCGGCCGAACACCTGATACCGGTGGAACTGGAGCTTGGGGGCAAAGATCCCATGGTGGTATTCAACGATGTCAATATCGACCGTGCCGTGGCCGGCACTGTCTGGGGGGCATTCACCACCACGGGCCAGTCCTGCACCTCGGTGGAACGCCTCTTTGTCCATGAGGACATATACGAACCATTCAAAGAGACCCTGATCCGGGAAACCCTCAAACTCATCCAGAAACGGGATAACGACGGCAGCGCGGATATCGGCCCCATGTGCACCCGGGGTCAGGTAAAAGCCATCGCCGCCCAGGTGGCCGACGCCAAAGAGAAAGGCGCGGTTTTCCTGACCGGGGCAGACTGGGACGGGGAAAGCGATCTTGTTCCCCCCATGATCGTGGAAGGCGTCACCCCGGATATGCTCATCGACCGGGAGGAAAACTTCGGGCCTTTGCTGCCCATCTATTCATTCCACAGTGAATCCCAGGCCATCGACCTGGCAAACGATCCCGAGTACGGCCTGTCTGCCTC
Source organism: Desulfobacterales bacterium (assembly GCA_022361315.1). Next base: position 199 of record JAKSBB010000828.1, on the reverse strand, counting down.
GGTCTGGTCCAAGGATCTGAAACGGGCCGACCGGGTTGCACGGGCCATTTATACCGGCAACGTCTCCATCAACACCGTCATGCTCACCGAAGGTAACCATGCCCTGCCCTTCGGCGGGGTGCAGAAGAGCGGCTTCGGCAGGTATAAAGGCGAATTTGGGTTTTATGCCTTTACCAACATCAAGGCGATTCTGGTTGAT
>JAKSBB010000179.1 GCA_022361315.1 Desulfobacterales bacterium | reverse complement strand
GTTTTGGGATTCAGTTTTAAGGCCGGTACCGACGATCTCAGGGAGAGCCCTGTGGTTGAGATGATAGAACGACTTCTCGGTAAGGGATACGATATAAAGATATATGACAGGAATGTCAACTTGGCAGCCCTGGTTGGCGCTAACAGGGACTATATTCTCAATACCATTCCCCATATTTCACAGATGATGGCGGATTCCATGGAAAGCGTGATTGAACATGCAGAGGTGATTGTCATCGGAAATGGAGATAAGGAATTTAAAAACATACTGGAAGCTAAAAAAGACAGTCAGGTGGTGGTGGACCTGGTAAGAATTCAGAATGAAACCAGTAAGGAAGGTCATTATGACGGCATTTGCTGGTAAGAAAAAAAAGGTTCTCATTATTGTTGAGAATCTTCCCCTTCCTTTTGACCGCAGGGTCTGGCAGGAGGCCAATACCCTCAAAAATGCGGGACACAAGGTTTCGATTATATGCCCCACAGGCAAAGGGTATGAAAAGAAATTTGAAACCATTAACGGGATAGATATTTTCAGGCATCCCCTCCCGGTTGAAGGGAGCGGTGCTTTGGGCTATCTCATTGAATACTCAACAGCCCTTTTCTGGGAGTTTGTTCTTTCAATTAAGATCCTGTGGAAGAACGGATTCGATATCATACAGGCATGCAATCCGCCTGATAATATATTCTTGATAGGTCTTTTTTATAAACTGCTTTTTCGAAAAAAATTCATATTTGATCATCATGATATTAATCCGGAGCTCTATATCGCGAAATTCGGGCGGAAGGATTTTTTCTATAAAATCATGCTTCTCTGGGAGCGCCTGACGTTCATGACGGCGGATTTATCGATCGCCACAAATGAGTCATACCGGAAAATCGCCATTGAGAGAGGGAAGATGGACCCTGATAAGGTCACGGTCGTTAGAAGCGGTCCAAGCCTTGAACGTCTCAGAATAGTTCCCCCGAATTTAAAATGGAAAAACGGCCGAAAATTTATGGTCGGATATGTCGGCGTCATGGGACAGCAGGAAGGCATTGATCATCTTCTTCAAGCGGCCCGTATACTGGTGTTTGAAAAGAACCGGAAAGATATCCAGTTCGTCTTGATCGGCGGTGGTACCGAACTGGAGGATATGAAAGCCCTTTGCAATGAAAGCGGTCTGGATGACTTTGTAACTTTTACGGGAAGGATTCCTGACGAACCCATGGTGGAAGCCCTCTGTTCGGCAGATGTTTGTGTGAATCCGGACATTGCCAACGATATGAATGATAAGTCAACCATGAACAAGATAATGGAATATATGGCTTTAAGAAAAGCCATTGTTCAGTATGATCTCACCGAAGGACGATTCTCTGCCCGAAAAGCAAGTATGTATGCAGAGAAAAATAATCCCGGTGATATGGCGGAAAAAATTGTCTACCTTCTGGAAAATCCGGAAGTGCGTGAAGAGATGGCCGATTACGGCAATAGGAGAGTGATGGAGGAGCTGCATTGGGGTATTGAAGCTCCCAAATATCTCGGTGTGTATGACAAAATATAAAAGTAATCCTTTCTAAGTTATTTCATTCTATTCCATATGAATTTTATCATAAAAGCAGATGACAATCGCTTCTTTGCCCTCTTATTGATTTTAGGATGTTTTGCAGTGGGGTACTGGCCGGTTTTCCAAAAGATGATGATCCGATGGAATATGGGGGACAACAGTTATTGCTATCTGGTCGTCCCGATATTCATCTATCTGTGCTGGGAATTAAAAGACCAATTCCGTTTTCATCAGTTCTCCTTCTCTGCCTGGGGCATTCCCCCTGTTCTGGCCTCTGTCGGTATCTTGGTTGCAGGAGAACTCGGGTCTATCGAAAGCCTCCTGTTCATTGGGATCTGGGGGGGGATAACTGGCGTTATCATCACGGCATACGGATGGAAAAGAAGTTTAAGCCTCTGGTTCCCCTTGCTGATACTTGCCTTTATTGTACCCATGCCTCCATTTATCAATCAAATGCTCACATTCAAGATGAAAATGGCAGCAAGTTCCATTTCAGTCGACATGATGCGGGCCATAGGAATGACAGTGCTCCAGGACGGGAATGTGATTGATCTGGGAACCGTTAAGCTTGAGGTGGTGGATGCCTGCTCCGGTCTGCGGTATATTATGTCCATGTTTATGATGGCATTGTTGATCGGTCACTTTTTCATGGTTGGCTGGTGGCGAAAGGTGTTGCTGCTGTTTTTTGTTTTTCCTCTATCTATTCTTCTCAATTCATGCCGGATTTTTATCTCCGGGATATTATCTGTAAACGGATACCAGTCTTTTACGGCAGGGGCGTTTCATGACGGCGCAGGGCTTGTCGCATTTCTCTTGGCGGGATTATTTCTTTATCTGCTCGCCAGGGGGATGATGAAAGTTGGCAGGGTGGTGCAAACCCCGGATCGGGTAGATCCGGGAGGAAGAGCGGTGCCCGGATATAAGATCGCGTTGATATCCATTTGTATTTCCGTTCTTTTTGCCGGAAGCGGCTGGGCACTGCAGAATATGGCTTCTATCGTTCAAAAGCCTGAACGACAAAGTTTTGAGGCATTTCCCATGGAAATCGCCGGTTGGCAGGGCAAGCGTGAATACCTCTCTGAAGAGATCATGAATTCCCTCTGGGCGGATGATTATGTAAATGCTGTGTTTACCCGTCCGGATTCCCGCAATGCCATCCTGCTCCTGATCCCCTATTATGAATACCAGGGGACCCGGCATACGGTTCATGCCCCCCAGTCCTGCCTTCTGGGCGGCGGCTGGGATATGATGGGTAGCGGCACCCAAAAGCTGTCTGTGCCCGGCAGGGAGATTGAGATCGGTTTCATGAATCTCCAGAAAGACAACCGCCGGATGCTGGCCAGTTACTTTTTTCTCCAGCGGGGCAGGGTCCTCACCAGCCCCTGGATGAACAAGCTCTACCTGATGCGGGATGCCGTGGAAAAACGGCGGACGGACGGGGCGCTGGTCCGGGTGGAGCTGCTGATGCCCAAAGAGGGTGATATAAAAGCCGCCCAGGCCCAGTTAAGAACCTTTATTCAAGAACTATGGCCCGTCCTGGGCACATATGTACCAAATTAAAGACGTATAAAGAGGTAAAAATTCATGTTTAACCAGCAGGTGTATATCCTGAATACGTTCAGGATTATTCTCGATGCATTGTGCATTATTTTGGCCGGCTACACGGCCAAGTACGGTGTGATGTATTATGTGCCGGATGTGGCCTGGCAGATGGATGATTATCTCTTCCTGGCCTCAATTCTTGTGGTCATGGCGGCCAATAACTATGTGATGGGCAGCCTGGGAATGTACGGGGACAGGAAGGGAAACGGGATGCTGGACATTACTTTGCCGACGCTGCAGTCCGTCGTGGTCTGCTTCGCCATCATGGCAACGGCCGTATATATGTTCCGCCTGCCCTATTTCCACCGGTCTTTTATGGTGCTTTTCGCCTTTTTCAGCGCCGCGTACATGATTGCCTTCAAGCTGCTGACCCAGTTGTATATCACCTATGTCCTGGGTAAGGGATTCAACACCCGGAACGTGTTGATTGTGGGAACCCGGCAGCGCGGGAAGATCGTAAGGGAACTGTTGGAAGGCCAGGTGAGCTGGGGGCATAACCTCATCGGCTGTATTGATACTTCGTCTGACCATGCGTCTGAAGATGAATTCTGGAACCTTGATAATCTGTCTGAAATTATTAAAACCAAGGCCATTGATGAAATCATTTTTGCCATCGAGGGCGACCGCTCGGTGAACCTGTCCGAGCACCTGACCTTCTGCCGGAAAGTCGGGGTGTCGGTGAAAATCCTGCCGGCCCTCTGGAATCCCCAGGAGCACAAGCTGTATGTGGACAGCCTTCAGGGGGTCCCCTTTTTCACCATGCAGACCACCAATTTCAATGCCAACGGCATTCTTTACAAGCGGGTCATGGATCTTCTGGGCGGTCTTGTGGGGTGTACGATGCTCATGCTGATGTACCCGATCATCACCCTTGTGATCAAGATGGATTCCCCGGGGCCGGTGATATTCAGCCAAAAACGGGTGGGGCTGAACGGACGGGTCTTCAATGTGTTCAAATTCAGGACCATGTACCGGGATGCAGAGCAAAGAAAACAGGAGCTGATGGAACAAAATGAGATGAACGGGGCCATGTTCAAGATGGAAAACGATCCCAGGATAACAAAGGTCGGGGATTTCCTGCGAAAAACCTCCCTGGACGAATTTCCCCAGTTCATCAACGTATTAAAGGGCGAAATGAGCCTGGTGGGAACCCGCCCCCCCACACTGGATGAGGTGAAGGTATACGAACCCTGGCACCTGAAGCGAATATCGGGCAAGCCCGGTATCACCGGGCTTTGGCAGGTGTCGGGACGAAACAAGATAACGGATTTTGACGAAGTGGTCCGGCTGGACTGCCAGTACCTGGATAAATGGCGGCTGCTGGATGATATCAAGATCCTTTTCAGAACGGTAAGTGTTGTATTGAAAAGAAAGGGCGCAGTCTGAAACACCCGCAGTTTTCTTCCCCTCTCCTCCCTTTCCCTTTCGTAAAAAATTTTATCGGGTAAAACGGCGGGTATCGCCGGTATCGTTTGGAATCAATCATGGAGTGTGTTGTATGAGCAAAAGACTATGGATAGTATTGGGACTTCTGGCTTTGTTTGCGGTGGCCTGCGCCACCCCTGAAGAAAAAAAGACGGCGTTTTACGACAAAGGGGTCGCCTTTTTTGAGGCGGGGGAGTATATCAAGGCCCGCCTGGAGTTTAAAAACGCCCTCCAGATTGATCCGGAATTCGCCCCGGCCTATTACATGCTGGGGAAAAACGCCATAAAACTCAAGGACGGGAAAGCGGCGTACAAGTCGTTTATGACCGCCGTGCGCTTTGATCCGGAGATGATTGACGCCCGTCTGGATTTAGGGAAGATGCTCTTTGCCGGCCGGGCCCATGACAGGGCCATGGCCGAAGTCGAGGAAATCCTGAAGCGGGCCCCCGGCAATACCGACGCCCTCTATCTCAAGGCATCCATCCTCCTGGCCCAGAAAAAAAATGAAGAGGCCGGGATTCTCCTGGATGCGGTGTCCCAAACCGGAGATGAACATCCGGAATTCTATCTTTTAAGGGCCTCCTATTACAGCCAGAAGAAAAACGACAAGGCGGTGCTCACGTCCCTGGAAAAGGGGTTTGAACGTCATCCGGATTCCCTGTCCATGGCCCTGGCCCTGACACGGTACTACGGCAAAAAACGGGATATCGACCGGGTGGAATACTATCTGGGCAGGGCCATTGAAATCTCTCCGGAGACCCTGAGACTGCGGTTTAATCTGGCCTGGATACACCTGAAGAAAAATGATCTGGAAAAGGCCAGGCTGGTGCTGAACCGGATTATCACCACCCATCCCGGGCAGGACAGTCTCCGGGTGGGGGCATCGGTGTTGCTGCTGAAGGGCGGACAGGAAGCGGCTGCCGTGGACATGATCCGGGAGGGGATCGCCCAGAGCCCGTCCATCTATTCATACTATGCCTTGCTCAGCGAGGTGGAACTCAAGCGTGATAATATGCCTGAGGCGGAAACCGTGCTGAACCGGTTCCTGGCTCTGGGGGATGATGCCGCCCGCGCCGACCAGATCAAGGCCAGACTCAATCTGAGCAAGCTGATGCTCCTGGAAAACCGGTTTGAAGATGCGGACAATATGATTGCTGCCATACTTGAAGAAGACCTCCAGAATATTGATGCCCACTACCTGAAGGGCAAGCTCTTTCTTGTCCGGGGGAACGGGTCTGAAGCGGTCCTGCGGTTCAGGGCCGTGACCGATGAGCACCCGGGCCACCTGGAGGGCCATATCGGCTTAGCCAATGCCCATGCATTGAACGAGGATTACGACTTGGCCCTGGATGTCTTGAAAAAGGCCCTGAAACGGGCCCCCAATTCCACCAAAATACTCAAGGGGATGGTGCGGGTGAATGTGCTTAAAAAAGACACCCGTGCTGCCGAGCAGAACCTGAAGCAGATCATCAGCCTGGACCCGTACAACCTGGGGGCTATTGCCGGGCTCGGTGACTTTTACCTGTCCATGG
>JAKSBB010000360.1 GCA_022361315.1 Desulfobacterales bacterium | reverse complement strand
CCTCTCTCTTCCCCCTCTTTTCCGGCCTGGCCTGATACGCATTGATACAAAGATTCATCAGGATCCGGTTGATCTGGATCGGGTCCGCATTGGCCACCGCTGTTTTGGTCCGGATCATATGGGTGATCCTCACAGTGGACGGAATACTGGACCGCATGAAATTCAACGTATCCCGGATGACGGGAATGATATCCACAGGGGCCAGCAAATGATCTGACTTACGGCTGAAACTCAACAATTGCCGGACGATATCCGCTGCCCGCAGGCTGGCATCCAGAATTTCCTCCAGACTCCCCCTGAGGGGATCACCTTCGGGCATATCCTCAAGATTCAACTCCGTATTCCCGATGATGATTCCCAGGATATTGTTAAAATCATGGGCAATACCACCGGCAAGGGTGCCGATGGACTCCATCTTCATGGCCTGCTGGAGCTGAGCCTCCGCATTTTCCCGCATTTCCTGTTCCCGCTTGAATAAAATAATCTGGGAAATCAGACTGGAAAAAATCTCCAGGGGGCGGATGGTTTTGCCCGAAGGAATCTCGCCGGATTTGGAATCATCCACGGAAATCACGCCGATGAAATCCCCCTGATCATCGTTCATACGCACAAAAAGGTTATCCTCGGGGTGCCATACATTACTGTGTTCCGGCACAGGCCCCTCACCGAAATACGTGGCTTCCTGGTAAAGGATATGCTTCATGGTGTGGGGGATATAATAGGAGAAATCTCCGATACGAATCCCCTGCTCAAACACCTTGTCGTACCAGTCCCTTTTAAATTCTATATTCCGGATCCGTTCCACCTTTTCCGCCTCAATTCCGGCAAACCCTACGATTTCCCGGTAGGGAAAGGTATCTTTGAACAGGGAGATGATGACCCGCTGGTAATCAGAGTAGGCCACGATGGCATCAGAAATTTTTTGAAACACCCGTTCCTTGTCCGGTATGGAGATCATTTCCGCGGCAGCCAGACTGAGTTGCTCGGTCTGATCATGGAGATGCTGAACCTTTTGTTCACTGTCCTTCAATGCCCCTTCAAAAGCTTTTCTCGGGGTGATATCAAGCATGGTGACAAAGGCCTGCCGGGGATTTTTCTCTCCCTGGCGGTACTGGGGCACCGCAGTGATGCTCACCCATTTGATTTCACCATCGCCGGGCTTTTGAATACCGAGAACCACATCCGTAACTGCCTTGCCGGTTGACAGCGCCACCTGTGGAGGATATTGAGACGGCCGGCACTCACTGCCGTCCTCCCCCACAATACGCCAATCGTGATCTGAGAAAAATCTGCCGATAAATTCCGGGCGGGTCACCTCGAACATGTCCAAAGCCGCCTGATTCACATCGGACAATACGCCGTCGGCCTGTTGGTAAAATACGCCCACCGTCATGTTATTGAACAGGGTTTTATACTTTTCTCCCTCGGTTGCCCTGGCGGATTCGGCAGCCTTTCTCTGGTGAGTCTCCCGGATCAGAGAGGCGTAGGCCAGAATCCACAGCACCCCCAGCACAAGGACAATGCCGAACACGACGGCAATCAGCATATAAAATTGCTGTTTCCGCCGCTCCGCCTTTTCTGCAGCGATGCTCTGTTCATAGGCCTCACGCTCCAGTGCGGCTTCACTCAGCCTGGTTCCGGAGTCTCTGATAGCGGAAAAGACCTCATGGGCGTGGTGCACTTCCGGAACCCGGCCGGCAAAATCAAATCCGTCCGCCCCCACGGCAGCATCACCAGCAGCTTCACCGGAAGCTTTGTCAGGGGGATCGCTAAGGCCGGCGGCAATGTCCGGCAGGAGGCCTGCACTCTCCCTGACTGAATCAAGTATTTCTTTCAGTGAAGGATCTTCAACCAACCGCTCCAACCGGTCAAGCCGCCGGTACAGGGAAGAAATCCAATCCCTCACCTCCGACCTGTCTTCCTCATTTTGATATAGCAGATAAAGAAAAAGATGAATCTCCCCGTGATGCGCGTCACCGGTCAACTTCGCCGCTTCCATGGCGATATCGCCGAGGCGGGTCTTGATGGTGTCGTGGCCTTTGTTTTGTTTGGTATCAAATCCCACGGCAAACAGGCTGATGCCCAGCACGGATAAAAAGCCCGCTACAAAAACAAGACTCAACCACCGGGTTCGGGGACGGACAGGTTTCACTTTCATTATATTCCCAGGCCAACCGGCTCTCTTAAGCCGGAACATTATGTTAAGGGGTAAATTAAGCTTCCTAAGATACATGATAACGGGCAACAGGGCAAACCCATTCGCCAGGTCCCCCTTGTGAAATCACGCAGGTTTTCAACGAAAGGACAATAGGGGATCTCAAGTGGCACGCTGTCCCTCAATCGCTTCCCGGACCGCCGCTGCCAATTCCGTCTTGACCACCGGTTTCAGCAGGAATCCGTTGATGCCGATGTCCCGAGCTTTTTCCTTGTTGATACGTTCACTGAAACCGGTGCAGATGACCACAGGGACGTCACGGCGTACCTGCTTTATCTCCCGGGCAAGCATGTCCCCGGTCATATCCGGCATGGTCATATCCGTTAACACCAGATCAAAAGAATCAGGTGTTTCCTTGAATGTTGCAAGCGCAGCCAAACTGTTGTCCCGGCATACCACTTCATACCCCATGCGCTCCAGCATCATTTTCTCAAGCTTAATGATGGGTGGCTCATCATCAACCACCAGAATCCGCCCGCAGCCCTCTTTTTGTGCTTCAGGGGCCGAAGTTACCGGCGGCACATCGGGGGTATCAATCAACGGCAGAAATACATCCACGATTGTCCCTTTTCCACTGCGGCTCCGGACTTTGATATCACCGCTGTGCTGCTTCACAATGCCGTATACAACGGCAAGACCGAGCCCCGTCCCTTTGCCCTGGTCTTTGGTGGTAAAATAGGGATCAAAGATCCGGCTCATATGACGCTCAGATATACCGTGCCCGGTATCCGACACCGACAGGCGTGCATACCTGCCTGAATGGAGGTCTTTGGAAGGCAGATCTGCCGCATCCAGGGCGTCTAAAGTCACATCTATCCGGCCACCCTGGGCTTGCATTGCATGGTATGCATTGGTGAGGAGATTCAACGCCACCTGATGAAGCTGTGTCGGATCCGCCATGACGAACCCGCAGTCCAGACTGAGATCATCCCGGATTTGAATATAGGAAGGCATGGTCGATCTGGAGAGATTCACCGCCTCCTGAAGCACCGGATAAATATCGGTGGGGACCATTTTATGCCCGGACTGGCGGCTGAAAGCCAGTATCTGTCTCACCAGCTCCGCCCCTCTTTTCCCCGCCCGAAATATTTCTCCCGCATTATCCCGTTCATGGCTGCCCCGGGGCAGGTCCTCCAACAGCATTTCAGCCATTCCGATGATGGGGTAAAGCAGATTGTTGAAATCATGGGCGATGCCGCCGGCGAGATTGCCGATGGACTCCACACGCTGGGTCTGCTGAATTCTCAGTTCCGCCTGTTCCCGTTCGGTGATATCGCGGATGATCATGAAAGCCCCAATGGCTTCGTTCTTGCCATCCAGCAATTCAGACCCAAACGTTTCACCGGGAAATTCATCCCCGGTTTTCCTGCGATAGCGAGTGATATAAAGCTGTTCAACCCGGTCTTGTTCACCCCGGTTTGAATTCCCCTGTTCAGGCGTGCAGTCCTTGATCTCACCCACCGGTGAACCGGCAACCAACTCCCCGATATTCTTCCCCAGCATTTCCGCCGTATCATACCCGAATACCGACATCGCACCCCGGTTCGCCAGGATAATTTCTTCCGTCAGATTGGTGATGAACACCCCGTCCGGTATGGTATTGAACATGGTTTCAAACAATTTGGTCTGCTTCAGCAGTTTTGCTTCAGCTTCCCGTTTTGAACGTTCCCGGGTGTCAAGGGCCCGGGTCATCTGATTAAATCCGTCAACGATACGCTGAATTTCGGCCTTCTGACCTTTGATCTGGGAGGCTTTATATACCCCGGAGGCGATATTCTCCATATCCCCCTGGAGAATGCTGAGGGGTTTTACAAGATGCCGGTTCAGTATCGATGAAATCAGAAAATAGCTTATAAGAATGATAAAAGCGATCATGAGAAACCCGGTACCCAGTATCATGGCCTGGTTCCTCTGCCAGGAATCCACCCGGAAATACACCTCAATATGTCCCACCGGGGTGCCATCCTGATGAATCAACGCTTTCTCCACCCGCTCCACACCTTCATCTTTCGAAAATTCCCCCTGTTTCACCAGAAGGATACGGTTGTGGTCAAAGATGCGAAGCCCTTCAATGGAGGGGGACTTTACCGCAAGGGCTGCAAGCGTCTCGGTGGTGCCCAGATCAAGCAGCCAGAGTTGCTGGGTGAAGGT
>JAKSBB010000674.1 GCA_022361315.1 Desulfobacterales bacterium | reverse complement strand
TCGTGCAGCTTGCGGCGGAAGACCTCGCGGTGGTAGAGGCGGTCGTGGCTGATCTTGGCGGCGTGCGAGATGCGGCTGGGGGGATCGACCTCGACGACGCCGTCGGCGGTGATCGTGCCGGTGCGGAAGACCAGCGAGGAGATGTGACCCTCACCGGTCGCGCGCAGGCTCATCAGGAAGCGGACCGATTCCCGGTCGACGCTGCACTGCAGCTTGCTGGGGACGATCGAGGGGTTGAACAACGCCGCCGACTCGAAGGAGTACTCCATCGTGAAATACGAGCCGATGAGCAGCTTGCGGTTTTCGCTGAGGCCGATGGGCCGGCCCACCATGCGGACGACGGTTTCGTAGTGATCGAGGAAGATTTTTTCGATTTCGCCGTGGCGGTGGCGGAACTTTTGCATCACGTCGGCCAGGAGTCGATCGATGTCGTTCTCGCCGAGCCGACCGATCCGCTGGATCACCTTGCGGATGCGCATCTCGCCGCCGGGGGTGAACAGGCGTGCGATGACGCGGCCGTCGTCGTTGTCAAAACGGACGGGCAGTCGCTCGATTTCCAGTGGCATACGCTTGGTGGTGGTGGTCGGCGGCACGGCAACTTCCTCAAGGCAATGAAAGTATCTGCGTCATTTTATCGACGGTTCGGCGCAGCGTCCCGGCAGAGTGTTTATCGTCAATTTGTTCCGCGGGCCTTAGCTGGAGATCGGTTTGCCCGAGGCGTCGGGCAGTTCGATCTGCGGCTCGGCGATCTGGACATCGGTTTCGCCTTCCGGTGGTTCGTCCTCGTCCAATCCATCCGCCGAATCCACGCCCAGCTCCTGCAACAGCTCGTTGACACACAGCAGCGAGATCAGCCACGACGTGGTCGCCCCGGCGCCCTGGTTGAGGTTGGCGCCGTCAGCGTGCAGCGCGTCGCGGCAGCCGCCGGTCTTGTTGTCGTACAAGACCGACTGTGTGTCGTTATCACCGAGGAACCAGTTGAGCAATTGCCGTGCCCGACGGACCCAGACCCGGTCGCGCGTGCAGTGATAGGCCTCGGCGCAGGCGTGGATCAGGTGCATGACCTCGGCGGGCTGCTGGTCGAAACGG
>JAKSBB010000323.1 GCA_022361315.1 Desulfobacterales bacterium | reverse complement strand
CTATAAACAATACCAGGAATATTTTGTCGTTTTGTTGTTGATGGTACCAAGGCAACGCCGAGGCCCGAGCCGACAAAAGCGATTTGAGTCTGAATAGAATTTGTTGTATGAACCAGTTCCGGAATCAGACCCTGATTTCTCAAAACGCCCATTATTGAATCATAAAACAATGGGGACACGTCCCGGGCGAACATGATAAATGTTTCATTTTTAATGTCAGCAACACCCACTTTATCTTTTGAGATTAAGTGATGCCCCTCAGGTAGAGCCAATACCATGTAATCATCCTTTAACGGACGATTTTTTAAAGGCGGGTTCACTTTATTAACGCGCACCAAACCCACATCCAACACCCCATCCGCAATTGCCGGTAGTGCATCTGCAGTATCGTATTCTTTGACGTTAAATCCGACCTTCGGGTGTGTCTTTCGTAATCTATCCAGTATGGTTGGTAATACCTCAAAACATGCGGACGTAATAATCCCAATTCTTATTTCACCAATCTCTCCGGCTTCAGAACGTTTAGCAATGCGTTTGATTCGTTTGGCCTGCTCTAATAGCTGATATGCCTCTCTTAAAAGCAGTTCACCTGATTTTGTCAGGGAAACCTCGCGTTTTGTCCTGAAAAACAGTTTGGTGCCCAGTTCATACTCTAAGTTTTGGATTTGCTGGCTCAGGGGGGGCTGAGAAATATTTAAGCGGGAAGCGGCTCTCCCGAAATGGAGCTCTTCTGCAACTGTGACAAAATATTTTATGTGTCTTAACTCCATTCAATACCCCTGGTTGATATACAAAACATATTAATAGTTATGAATAAATATATTAGACACGCCATCCATTTTCAATAAATATTTACCACCCATCTGCAGAACCAGAAAAACAAAATAAAGAGGTAACACATGTTGGCAAATAGATTAGACGCAGTCCCTCCCTCCCCCACCTTTGCTGTAATGGCATTGGCCGGAAAACTTAAGTCAGAAGGAAAAGATATTATCTCGTTGGCACCGGGAGAACCGGATTTTGAGACACCCGACCATATAAAAGAGGAAGCGATAAGGGCAATCAAGGAAGGTCAAACACGTTATACTGCGGTAGGAGGGACACAGGAATTAAAAGAGGCGGTTCTAGAAAAATTTCAAAATGAGAACCATTTAACGTATTCCCCCGAAGAGGTTATTGTCGGAACCGGAGCCAAACAGATGCTCTATAATGCGTTTACGGCAACGGTTAATCCGGGTGATGAAATACTCATTCCTGCCCCATACTGGGTCAGTTATCCCGATATGGCAACACTGTCCGGCGGCTTGCCAATTATAATTGAATGCAGCCAATCAGATGGGTTTAAATTGACGCCTGATAAACTGAAACCCAGATTAAACGAAAACACACGCTGGTTAATTCTGAATTCGCCATCGAACCCTTCCGGCGCCGTGTATAGCAAAAATGAACTCATTGCACTGGCAGAAATACTTTCGGATTACCCGCGCGTCTGGATAATGAGTGATGATATTTATGAGCACCTTATTTATTCGGATGCCGAAAATCCATTTTCAACATTTGCCCAACTTGGTCCGGAGTACCAAGCCCGCACCCTTACCATAAATGGTGTGTCAAAGGCATATTGTATGACCGGATGGCGCATCGGTTATGCAGGTGGGCCGAAATCCTTGATTAAAGCAATGAATATCGTCCAGTCACAGTCCACCTCTTGTCCATCCGCCATAGGGCAGGCTGCAGCACTGGCTGCACTCAAAGGGGAAGATAAGTTCATTCAGAAAAACAACGAGACTTACCGGAAACGTCGCGACCTTATGGTGGGTTTACTCAATCAAATTCCAGGGTTCAAGTGCGATTTGCCCGAAGGTGCCTTTTACGCTTTTCCATCCTGCAACGAGATATTTGGGAAGGAAACACCGGAAGGCAAAGTAATTCGCAGCGATGCGGAATTAGCCACCTTTCTTATTGAACATGCCGGGGTGGCAGCCGTACCGGGATCTGCATTCGGAAGCCCCGGGCATATCCGGTTTTCTTATGCTACAGATCTGGCGTCAATTAAAGACGGTTGTAATCGCATACGGAAAAGCTGCCAGAGTTTGAAATATCACTGATCATCCATTTTTATTATGTCAACATGCCACTGTGCATGACCGGATGGGGCCCATCATAGCCAATGGTGCAGTTCTTCCGGGCGAAGCAGTGGGTGTTGCAACACGGGAAAAAGGTATAGGAACGGGTATGGGAGCTTCAATCACTCATGGTATCGCAAAACGCCTAAACAGCCATATTGAGGTACAAAGTATCCCCGGTGAGGGAACGGAATTCAAAGTGCATCTACCGGTAGACAGCTCTGCAGTGAGAACGCCCCCCCATCCATTGCCTGTGGGGAAATCTTCGCCGCATCCAACGGAGAGGATTCTCATTGTGGACGATGAGACTGCTATTCTTAATCTTCTAAAAACCTATCTTGAAAAAATTGGGTACAAAGTTATGCCGGAGACCGATCCCACGGCTGCATTGGGAATGTTTCATGAATCCCCGGGCAATTTTGATCTTGTGATTACCGATATGACAATGCCCAAAATGACCGGTGAAGAATTGGCTTCTGAAATACTGTCCATTCGTCCAGACATCCCGATCATTATGTTCACCGGGTATAGTGAAAACTTTACTCTGGAGATGGCATTGACTATGGGAATTAGAGATTTCATACGTAAGCCTGTATCCACAAAGAAGCTGGCCGATAGAATTCGCTCCATACTTGATACTGTTCCCAAATGGTGATGGTGGCAGGGGCGGTGTTTCCTTGATTTTTAGCCCGGTTCAGTATAGATTCCGCCCATGGAAACACCAACACTTATATCATTGCACGGCGGACATTCCGGTCAATTCTGCAACCATGCGGACAACACCCTGGAAGAGATGATTCAGGCCTATATCGCCAAAGGATTCACAACGGTGGGCATCAGTGAGCATATGCCCCCGGCCCATGACGGATTTCTCTATCCGGATGAAATCAAAAAGGGGCTGAGTGCCGAAGACCTTCAGAAAAACTTCGCCCGGTATTTTGAAGAACTTGAACGGCTGCAGAACGTCTACAAGGATAAAATACAAATCCTGCGGGCCTTTGAAACAGAAACCATTACGGGATATCAGGACCAGGTCCGGGAACTGATCGACCGGTATCAGCCGGACTACATCGTGGGGTCGGTCCACCATATCAACGATGTCTGTCTTGACTATTCTGCAGAGACCTACAACAAAATTGCAGAAGACCTGGGTTCGGTGGAGGCCATGTACCTGGCCTATTTCGATGCCCAGTACGAGATGATTCAGTCCCTCCGCCCCTTTGTGGTGGGGCACTTCGACCTGATCCGCATCTATGATACGGATTATGTCCAACGTCTCCAGCGCCCTGCCGTCATGGAAAAAATCAAACGGAACCTGTCCCTGGTCAAGGATCTGGGACTCGTGCTGGATTTTAACCTGCGGCCCCTGTCCCGGGGGGAATCCAGTCCCTATCTGGCCCCGGTGATTCTGGATCTGGCACGTCAGATGGAACTCACGGTGATCCCCGGTGATGATGCCCACAGTAAAGATCAGGCCGGACAATTTGTTCCCCAGGCAGTGCAGTTGCTTAAGGATTTCGGCTTCCCCACGGACTGGCCCGAGCCCCGCATCCTGCCGATGCCCTGACCATCGTAACCAATCAAGAGAGAACGGAATTGCTATGAAAGCAATCGTACAACGCGTAAAAAACGCCGGCGTGTCAGTGGATAACACCACCATTTCCAGCATCGGCAACGGCCTGATGGTGCTCCTGGGCGTCGGCAAAGGAGATACGGAAAAAGAGGCGGACTACCTGGTGGACAAAATCATCCATCTGAGGATATTCGAAGATGACCAGGGCAAGATGAACCTCTCATTGAAGGATGTGGGTGGCGAACTTCTGGTGGTGTCTCAGTTTACCCTGCTGGGGGACTGCCGCAAAGGCAGACGCCCCTCGTTCACAGAAGCGGCCCCGCCTGCGGAAGCGGAACGGCTCTACACCTATTTTGCACAGAAGGCGTCAGAAGCAGGCATTGACGTGCAGACCGGGCAATTCCAGGCCAATATGGATGTATCCCTGATCAACCAGGGGCCTGTCACCCTGATGCTTGAATCCAAACCCAGGGTTTAGAGAGTCTTCCGGGCATGTGGTTTCAATCAATCGGCGGCATCCTCAGGGACAGGTGGGTTCCCCTGGCCCTGATCATCGGCCTGCCCCTGGCCGGGATTGCCGTATCCGGAAGTGAGATCCGGCCCTATCTGGCATTCCCCCCCAAAACCATCCACGTCAGCCATGCCCCGTTTTCCGTCACCGCCTTTTTCCTGATCATCGCTGTTGTGCTGCTTACCGTGGTGCCCATGGTGCGGACGGCCCGGTCATATCAGCCGACGGAACAAAAGAAGCCCCAATACCATCCCCTGCCCTGGTGGGGAAAACTCTCCTTTGCCGGGTTGATTCTTTTCTGGTGCCTGGCCTGGACACGGATGGAATGGTTCGCACCGCTGCAGCCCCACACCTTCTTCCCCCTGTGGCTGAGCCTGATCCTCTGCATAAACGCCCTGTCGATCAGACGGTCCGGCACCTGCCCCCTGACCGAGGCACCGAAGAAGTTTTTGCTGCTGTTTCCGGTGTCAGCCGCCTTCTGGTGGCTGTTTGAATACCTGAACCGTTTTGTGACCAACTGGTTTTATACGGGCAGCGAATATCCGGCGTTCACCTATTTTATTCTGGCCACCCTGAGTTTCTCCACGGTACTGCCGGGAGTGGAGAGTATGAAAGCCTGGCTGATGACCTTTGAACGGATGGATAAAGGATTCAGGGCCATGCCCGCCCTGCCGCAGCTCTCCGGTAGAATTGCCGGCAGCCTGCTCATGGCCGTCGGCGGTCTCAGCTTAGCCCTGATTGGCATTTTCCCGGATCCCCTGTTTTTCACCCTCTGGCTGGCACCTTTTTTTATTTTGCTGGGCCATGCCCTGTACACCCAACGGCCCCACCCCTTTATCCCGGTCTTTTCCGGGGATTATACCCGAGTGGCGGTCTATGCCCTGGCAGCCCTGTGCTGCGGATTTTTCTGGGAGCTGTTCAACATGTACAGCCTTGCCCGGTGGGAATACAGCGTACCCTATGTCCAGGTCTTTCACATATTTGAAATGCCTGTGCTGGGCTATGCCGGTTACCTGCCCTTCGGCCTTGAATGTGCCCTGATCATTCATATGGTGTACCCGAATAACAGCAGAAATGATTAACCCCAAGAAAAACTGAAACAGATATGACCGATAAAACAACACCCCGCGACAATCTTTACGTCATTCTTGTCCAGCCCCAGGGCCCCATCAACATCGGCTCGGTCTGCCGGGCCATGATGAACTTCGGCTGCACCCGCCTGCGTCTGGTGAGCCCCTGCAAGGAATACAAGTCCCTGGCCGCGAAAAAAATGGCGCTGACCGCCTTCCACGTCCTGGAAAACGCCGAAATTTTCGACACCCTGGCCGATGCCCTGCACGATATCCATACGGCCTACGGCACCACCCGGCGGTTCGGAAAATACCGGAAAAACTTCCTGACACCCGGCACGGCGGGCAAGCAGATCGCATCCGCAGCCCCGGCACATAATTCCGCCCTGGTCATGGGTCCG
>JAKSBB010000424.1 GCA_022361315.1 Desulfobacterales bacterium | reverse complement strand
GTTTACCATCACCGGTGATGCGGACAACATAGACCGTCAGCGGGAAAAAATCATCGAAGCGGTCCGCTATACCTCCAGGGAACTCTCCAGAAGCCTCGGATATCGTCCGTAACCGTCTCCAGCCAGGTTTTCCAGAGCAAAAAACCAACTTTACAATAAGACCAGGAAGCAACGCCAACTGCGCAAGCAGCGTAAGCAGCGTAAGCGCCGGTTTTCTATTGACTTTTTATTTTTATTGGGACAATATCCCATATTAACATCTACAAAACGATAATGTCGTACACTAAAACCAAAAGAGGAGGCCCGATGAAAGCAACCCATGAGATCACGCCGGAGATGCTGCCCAACGAGGGAGAATTCACCGATCCCTTTTTCAGGCGATTTACCCTGCGCAAAGCCGAAACGCCCCTGAAACTAACGGAGGAGATTGAAAAGGATTACAACTTCCCCACCTTTTACAACAACGTGGCCTGCGCCATCGCCATTTTCCTCTGCAGCTACGACAACGCCCACACCCTGGTCAGTGCAGGGCTGGGGCCGAAGGTTAAGCCGGTGCGGATGCCGGGGGGCCGGGCGCTTGTGGCATTCTCCTGCTATGAATACAAAACGGTGATGAATGTGGCCCCCTACAATGAGATTGCCATGACCATTCCCGTTATGGTGGACCCGGGTGTCAATGTGCAGGTGGTTCCCATGGTGGCGGACAAATGGTTCAGCCGGTTCGGATATTACGTCTTCGGTATGCCCGTGACCTCACGGGAAAACCAGCTGCGCGGCAACCGGATCTGGGGGCTGCCCAAGGTGACCCAGGATATCCATATTGCCGAGAACGACGGGCTTTGCGTGGTGACGGCCCTGGAAACGGACGGCCAGCCCTATCTCAAACTGAGAATTCCCACCACCGGTAAATCCACCCGGTTTGATGTCACCTCGAACCTGTACTCAAGCCTGGGGGGGAAAATGCTGAAAAGCGAAACCAACTTCAAGGCGGAATTCAAGGTCAACAAATATATGGACCAGTTGTTCAAGAGCGGTCAGACCCCGGACCGGAACTACATTGTTATCGGTGATACCCCGTCCGCCCGGGTGCTCAAGGATCTTAACATCGAGGCCCATCCCTTCCAGTTCCGGTACACCCCCGACATGACGTCCTGCTTTGATCTGCCGGACCCGGACTTTGAGTTTGACGCCCTTTTACCCCAACCCCATCACGCCCATGCATATTAAGGAGGTGACATCATGACAGAGAATCCCACCATCGTATTTTTAGGTGCCGGCGCTGTGGGCGCCTCCATCGGGGCCTGGATTGCCCCCCATCACGAAAACACCTATTTTTTGGATATCGGAGAGGTGGCGAATGCCATTGAGGCCAACGGTATTACCCATTACCTTGGCGGAAATGAGGCCAGCCGGAAAACAGAGACCGTGAAGGTGATCCGGGATCTGGACGAAATTGATCCGCCGGATATCATTGCCGTGGCCGTAAAAAACTACAGCCTTGATGCCGTATGCAGTATGATCCGGGACAAGGTGGGCGACACACCGGTGATCATCGGCCTGCAGAACGGGGTTGAAAACCAGGCGATTCTTCCCAGGTACTTTTCAAAGGTGATCTACGGGGTGGTCTGTTACAACGCCTGGCTGGACAGCCCGGGGGTGGTGGGCTACCAGACCCAAGGCCCCCTGGTTCTGGGTACGGCCCGGAATGAATGCCAGTTCGAGATGGACACGGTTCAGGAAATCTTCAGACAGGGATTAGACACCTTTGTGTCCCACCACATTCAGGACGCCTCCCACACCAAGATGATCGTTAACCTCACCAATTCCCTGACCACCCTGATCGGCCATACCACAAAGGAGATTTCCGATCCCGGATTGTTCCAGAAGCTGCTGTCCAACCTGACCTATGAAGGGGTAAAGATCGTGAAGGCGGCGGGATACAAGGAGTGCAAACTCGGGGGGATGCCCTCGTGGGGTCTCATGCGGGCCGCAGCCACCCTGCCCCGGTTTGTGACCAGAAAGGCCTTTGAGAAAAACGTAAAGAAGATGGTTATCTCCTCCATGGCCCAGGATATCCTGCAGAAGGGGGGTACGGATTCCGAGCTTGAGACCCTGAACGGTTATTTTATCTCCCTGGCGGAAAAACACGGGGTAAAGGCCCCCTATAACCGGACCGTTTATGATATCTGCCGAAAGGAATTTGCAAAGCCCGGCTTTATTCCCTGGGATGTGACGGATGTATGGGAAAAGGTGGAAGCGGCCCTCTAATTTTCTGTTTGCTAGGCCGATCCGTATACAACGGCGCCGGACACCACCCCGTGACACCGGCAGGCCGTTGCCACAAAGCAGCGGCCCCGGTGGTGTTCCAGCCGGGTCAGGAGGGCAAACATGGCCGCCGGGGCATACCCCCCGACACCGGGCCCGAGCTGGACACTCTGGATGACAAAGGGGGTAATGTCCTGGAACGAAACCCGCTCCAGCAGCGTGAACATATCCGTTTTCCTGGGTTTCCCGGTTTTGGTGCACCGGTCGTCCGGCTCGTTGCAATTGGGGGGACATAAAAAATCGGCGTGGCTGACGTAGATGTCGCTGCCCTGCCCTTTCATGGGGTTGGGCAGGCAGGCATCAATCCCGTCCGGCAACGGTTCGGACAGCAGTCTTTCATGGCCCAGGCGGTGCCGGCACCATTCAAAGGCCAGGTGAACCGGTACGGCCGGCACCACCCAGTCGGGACCGTTATTTCTGGTTAAACTGTGGTGAAGGAATGATACGGCGTCCGCCTGCTGCGTCCGGCAGCCCAGGGCTTCAGCCTCGGTCAGACTCTCCCGGTCCAGGTCCACCATGGTGATATCAAAGGACCTGTCCTTCTGCCGGTTCAGCCACAGGGCCGCCCGCAGACCGAACTTCCCTGCACCGATGATCCAGATGTGCTCCCTGATATCTCCCATAGGATTTCTCCCTTATTTGCAATACTTCACGGAACGGACGTGGAAGCTTTTGAGCTTATTCTGGGCCCTTCCGAAAACGGTATCGGCCGGGAAATTGTTCTGGTCATCCGGTTCACCGGCGGCCATCCCCGTGAGCACTTGGATACCCTGGCCAATGGTGGACACCCTGTAAATATGGAAACGGCCCTGCTCAACGGCTTCAATCACATCCCTGCGCAGTATAAGGTTGTTGACATTGGATGCAGGGATCATCACCCCCTGATCTCCGGTGAGGCCTTTTTTCAGGCAGACATCAAAGAAGCCTTCTATCTTTTCATTCACCCCGCCGATGGACTGGATTTCCCCCTTCTGGTTCACGGAACCGGTCACGGCGATGCCCTGGCGGATGGGGCAACCGGAGAGGCTGGACAGCACGGCGTACAGCTCGGTGGATGAGGCAGAGTCCCCGTCAATACCGGAGTAGCTTTGCTCAAATGTAATGCTGACGGAAACACTTAAGGGATGCATCTGGGCGAACATCCGCCCCAGGTAGCCGGCCACGATCATCACCCCCTTGTCGTGGGTCTGGCCGGACATATCAGCCTCATGCTCCACATTGACGATGCCGGGTTTGCCCATGAAGGATTCCGCCGTGATCCGGGAGGGCCTGCCAAAGGCGATTTCCCCGATCTGGTATACGGCCAGGGCATTCACCTGCCCCACCACCTGGCCCGTAACGTCCAGGAGGATGGAGTTATCGTCGTACCGTTCCTGCACCTTTTCCTCGTAGAGATTATGGCGGAAGCGGTAGGCGTCGAGCGCCTTTTCCACATGGATGTCGTCGATGATTTCCACCCCGTCTGCGGAGGCCCAGTAATCCGCCTCCTTAATGACGCTCAACACCTTACCAAACCGAAGTGAGAGTTTGCGCTGGTCTTCGGCAAGGCGATTGCCGTGGGCCACC
Organism: Desulfobacterales bacterium; assembly: GCA_022361315.1. Next base: position 4,501 of record JAKSBB010000424.1, on the reverse strand, counting down.
ACGGCTGCCACCCCAACTGGGGAAAAGGGTTTCAGGTTGTGGTTTTTGCAAACCCCGGCCACAAACCTGGCATAGTTCATCAATGAATCCGTGGTGACATCCGCCTCATGGTCGAAGTCCGCCCGGACCTGGAAAATCTTATTGAACTTGGGATCCGCCCCCTGAAGGGCCCGGAAAACATCATAACTGCCCACAAGAACCACTTTCACGTCCACGGGAATGGGCTCGGGTTTCAGAGCCGTGGCAAATAAACCGGGTTGGTCCGGCATATCCTGGATTGTCAGTTTCCGGCTTTGCAGGGTGGTTTTCAAGGTTTCCCAGATCAACGGCTGGCGGACCAGGGCGTCCACTTCCAGCACCAGGAATCCGCGGTGCGCCCTGAGCAGGGCGCCTGCCTGCACCATGGTAAAATCCGACACGGCAGCCCCGGGTACCGCCATCTTCTCTATTTTCCCGAACAGATTGTGATAAGTGGGGTTCAGCTCGAAGATCACCGGAGCGCCTTTGGTCCCCCGGCGGTCCATCAAGACGTTTACTTCGTAGCGCCCGTCAAAAAAGGCCTGGAGACTATCCGTTTTCTCAGTTTGCTCCTCATCTGAGCCCAACAACTTAAGCAGCAACGGCAGATTGTCCTTCATATCCTGCCGCACCTCATCCAAAAACTGCCGGACTTTGGGCTTTTCATAAAAATCGGAAAAGGCGAGTGCGATTTCTTCACTCAGGAGATTGTCTGCTGCGGCTTCCGCCATGCGGCTGAGGGTCTCTTTCATTTCCTGTGCCTGCTGCCGGGTCTCCTTCATGGTTTCCGCCATCTTCTGGTGGACATCCTGGAGCCGGGCCTGAATGGCCGCCTTTTCCTCCGGCTCATAAGACTGAAACACCTCCGGTGGCACGGGTTTCCCCTCGGCCATTGGAACAGGCTGGAAGCCCTGCTCGGTTTTGACGATGCCCACGCCCATTTTTCCTGCGGCCTCTTCAACCCGTGAGAAAAGTGCCTGCTGCTGATCCGCCAAGTTTTTACGCAGCGCCGCCTGCCGTTCCTGAAAGGGCTGGGAGGCCAGGGTTCGGGGCAGCTTCCCCCGGATATTCTCAATGAACCGCACCATGCGGCGGGCAAAGAACACCGCCGTCCCCGCCGGCATCTCAAAAACCCTGGGGCAGGACTCATCATCAAAATTATTGACCATGCACAGATCTGCCGGGGTATCCATGCCGGCAGCGTGACCGGTGAGAATATCCCTGATAATGGTACTTTTTCCGGTGCCTTCCGGCCCGGTCACAAAGATATGGTATCCCGGCCCCTTCATGTTCAGACCAAAATCTATGGCCTCAATGGCGCGACGCTGCCCAATCACGCGATCCAACGGTTCAAGGTCGGCAGTGGACTCAAAATCAAAGGGATCGTCAGCACATTGCCGGGTGAGGTCGGCAGGGGTCAATTCAAAGGTATCAGACATGTTTTACTCCTGTAACGGATGATCTGGGAACGGAAACAACGTACTTTTGACTCATACCAGCATCCCGGGGTAAAAACAAGGCGCCGGTTGCGCGGTCCCCGCATATCTGTTAGCGTGTACACAGACCCGTAGCAACAGAGAGTTCCCAACACCATGGCCCCGAGGGGCCGGTCAGCAGAGACAGGATGACACTCAAAGAGAGACTCAAGACACTATATACCAGATTCCTGAAGATGAGAGGTACCCCCAGAGAGATTGCCCTGGGATTCGCTTTGGGCATTTTTCTGGGATTCAGCCCCACCATGGGCGTCCAGATGATCATCGCCGCCTTTGTGGCCTCCCTGTTCAAATGGAGCAAGATCTCCGCCATGATCGGCGTTCAGCTCACCAATCCCGTCACCGCCCCTGTGATTTACGGCCTGACCTATATGGTTGGCGTTAAAGTGTTGGGGATGGAAAATGCTTTCAAGTTGCCTGAGCAGCCGTCCATGGACACCCTGATCCACCTGATTCAAAAAGCCCCGGCTATTTTCGGGGCCATGACTCTGGGGGGCATTATTGTGGGCCTTCCACTCGGGTTCTTTTCCTTTTTCCCCGTGTACTGGCTGTTCAAGCGGTACCAGGCGCCCATTGCCTCAAAGCTGAAGAGCAGAACCCGGAGAATCCGCCGGAAAATCAAGCAGCGGCCGCGGAGAAAGAAGAAAAAAAAGAAGAGACGGCGGAAAAAGAAGAACTGATTTATCGTTTTCTATCTGCGGTGAGCTTGGTGCCCCAACCTTCTAATATAGATAGGAATTGCTATTCTCAGATAACCTTATGGATGGAAAGAAGGCTACGGAGACTGAATTTTACCAGGCATTATTCCCCCGATATCCGTTGACAAAACCGGCGGCAACGTTATATTTATGGGATCTGATTTTGTGAGGAAGCACGCGGCTCACTGGTGGGGCCCTCGGACTTCAAATCCGATGTGAGGCGCTAGAACCGTCTCGGGTGGGTTCGATTCCCATGTGCTTCCGCCACAATACTCCCTCTCCCCCTAAAGTTTTCAGCCAACTTGCAAGACATTCCCCAAACAACACGTTACATGCAGTGCGTATTAGTCAGCCAGAATCTGCCCTGCAGCGCAGGCCCGGCAGGTGCCTGATCTGAATCGGGTTGCATCAGAAAGGGAGAGCACCCCTTCAACCGAGCCATTGTTGTTTGTTACAAAGATTCGTTGGATATCAAACAATAGCATCTGCTGAATAGCATGTGATAACTTATCCCCGGACCTGCAGCAGGTCACAGGAGAATTCATTATAGAAAGGGCGGATTCATCAAGAGTTATTCCCCGGATATAGCCGAGTATAAGATCGGTTTTGGAAACAATACCAATATGGGCACTCATTTCATTCTTTATACGAACGGCTCCCATTCTCTTTTCCGACAGGATTTCAATTACTTCGCTTATGGGGCTTACGGCATGACAGGAGGCGACGTCTCCGGTCATGACCTCCGCCACGATTAACCGGGGAATCTTTTTGTGGGTGAGCCTCTTCGCGCACCTCCCACTTTTCACGCATTGTCTGCAATAGCGATAGAGTAGCCCCACGATATCTGAATAGGCGATTTGCCCTGTGATTTCCATCGTGGTTGAAGACTGGACGTATAGCTGATGGATGACAAGACGCTGCATCCGGTCTATGGCAGTTTCAAGACTATCATCTTCGTTGCAGACATAGGGCGGCCCCACCATAATATCCGAAATCCGGGTGTCCGCAGGAAGTGCCGCATAAAATGAGCCCATAATATCTGTCTTGGATACCACACCTAGCGGTTCGCCTTCAGCACCGGTCACCAGAACTGCATTCGTCTTGAATTTTATAATGTGTCGAATGCACTGCCGAATAGAGATTTCACCCGGCAATTGAACCACGTGCCTCTGCATGGCTTCTTTAACACGAATGCCTTTAATCACGCTCCGTTTTTTGAATACAGGCATAAGTACACGCTCTTTTAGTGATCCAATATTTCGCCCATTAAATAGTTAAACAGGTCCGAACGGTACAAAATACCCACCACTTTCCCATTATCGACAACGGGCAGCCGCCGGACATGCTTTTTAACCATTGTGTCCATTACGACCAGGACATGAGTATCCGGCTCGACCGACACAAGAATCGTAGACATTAAATCTTCCACGAAAACCTTCTTTACCCGATTAAGCAGGCTTTCAAAAATCGGTTTTGGTGAGATGTCCTCCATCTCTCCGAGTATGCCGATGTGTTTCGGATTTACATATAAAAGGATATCGAACATGGACAACATCCCCACCAGCCGATCGTCCTCATCGATAACCATCATGCCAAAGATTTTTTTTTCTTCTATTTCGCCGACAGTATTGAATAAACTGATAGCTTCGACAATTGACTGCTGGGGGCGGAGAAAATGAAACCTGGTGTTCATTACTTGTTTCGCAAACATTGGCACCTCCCGAACCGAGTTAAGTCTTGGATCGACTATACGAGAAGCGGATACGGTTGTTCAAGACTTTTTCCTTCTCCGGAATGTCTATTCCAAAGATCCTTATTGCTTGAAAGGCTATATTTCATTCCCAAAAAGGCGGGGGATTGGCAAACGCCCAATCCCCCGGTTTTATTTTTTATTTAGTTGCCAAAAGGTATTGGCCGAATACCCTGCAGTCGCTAACGAACAAAGTTGGTCATGGTCTTAGGCAGCGCCTCAGGCGCAGGCACCTGTTCCTTACCCGCCTCAATCACCTTCATTATCCAGGCCATATTCCGCCCCAGGATTTCCATGATCTGTTTGCCTTCACCATCCTGCTCCATCTCCCCGGGATTCATCCCATGGGCCACATTCCAGTAGTTTGAGGAGGGCATGACCATCTCAGAATAGTTGATGTAATGGTTTAAAGTATCCACAGTGGGAAGTCCGCCGGAACGCCGGACCGCAGCCACGGCTGCACCCACTTTGTGGCGGAAAAGACCGCCGTTGACCGAGGATACGAAAAAGGCACGGTCGAGGAAGGATTTCATGGTGCC
>JAKSBB010000045.1 GCA_022361315.1 Desulfobacterales bacterium | reverse complement strand
TTGCACAGCAGCAATCCATTTTGAATGCCGCTTTCCGCAAGCACCGCTTCCACATCGGGGGTAATATTGATAAAGGCCCGCCGTGTGGGCACATCAAACCAGAGTTCTTTTCTATAATGTTTCATTTGGGATTATCTTGCCGGTGTTCTAAGGTTACAGAAAACTTAGGTTATCGAAAACCATTTTCGGGCCAAATAGTAGTATAATCGGTGCAAGCGAATCAATATTGATTTGCTTTTTTTCCTGGGAACCGGTATCCTCCTACCCTGGTTTTATATGAAAATACCCAATGAAATTAGGGATGTAAATGAAATATACTTGGTGGATCGTTCAGATTATTTTGACGCTGGTCTCCGTTTTTTTCCTCTTGTTCGGAATTGACCTGCTCATGGCCGCATACGGGTTCAAAGACCCGTTTACCTTTATCATGACCTTTTTTGCCGCGTCTTTTGTCATTCTCATCAGCCTGGCATTAGGGATCGGTTTCCTCATTAAAATGATCCGGGTCTGGCGACGGCTGAAAGACCACCCTGCGGAGAATTAAACCTTATGTCCGTATTGTTCAGCTTAGACGGCATCTCAAAGGCCTATGGGGACGACACCCTGTTCACCGACTTAAGCTTTGATGTAAAAACCGGGGAAAAACTTGGGCTCATCGGCATGAACGGCTCGGGAAAGTCCACCCTTTTAAAAATCATCGCAGGGCTCTCCCTGCCGGATGAGGGGGAAGTTTCGGTTAAATCGGGTGAACACCTGGTTTATCTGGCCCAGGAGGACCGGTTTGACCCGGAAAAAACCATCGAATCCGTGTTGTACGACTGCCTTGACGGACTGCCCATTGATGAGAAGGAACGGCACCGGCGGGTCAATCAGGCCATCGGCAAAGGGGGATTTAAAGCACCGGAAACACCGGTCCGGCTTCTGTCCGGCGGCTGGCGCAAGCGCCTGGCCATCACCCGGGCACTGTGCAAACAGCCCGACCTGTTACTTCTGGACGAACCCACCAACCATCTGGATATCACAGGCATCCTCTGGCTTGAAAAAATACTCAAAGAGGCCCGGTTTTCCTTTATTCTGGTGAGCCATGACAGAACCTTCCTGGAAAATGTCTGCTCCCATACCATGGAAATCGCCCGGTACTATGACAAGGGGTATTTCAAAATCCAGGGCCAGTACAAGCGGTTTGAACAGGACCGGGAACACTACCTGGATGCCCAGCTTAAAAAGCAGGCATCCCTGGCCTCAAAGATGCGCCGGGAAGATGAGTGGCTGCGCCAGGGACCCAAGGCCAGAACATCCAAGGCGAAATATAGGATCGACCAGGCCAGGGAACTGCGCAAAGAATTATCCCTCGTCAAAGACCGAAACCGGCAAACGGCCACCGTGGCCATTGACTTCTCCGGCACCGGCCGCCAGACCCGGAAACTGCTCCGGGTACATAACCTGGGCAAAGGCTTTGACGGCACAGAACTATTTTCCAAAATCACCTTTGAGCTGGGCCCGGGTTTCTGTCTTGGGGTGGTGGGTGAAAACGGCAGCGGCAAATCCACCTTTCTGTCCATGATCGAACAGACCATGGAACCGGACCAGGGCACGGTGAAATGGGCGGAGAACCTGAAAATTGCCGTTTTTGACCAGAACCGGACCCGCCTCGACCCCGAGGTTACCCTCAGGGACGCACTGAACCCTGCCGGCGGAGACTCGGTAAACTTCAAAGGCCGTCCCATCCACGTGGTCAGCTGGGCCAAACGGTTCCTCTTCATGCCCGACCAGCTGGACATGCCGGTGAAACGGCTCTCCGGTGGTGAGAAGGCCAGGATTATTCTGGCTGATCTCATGCGGCAGCCCTGTGACATCCTTCTTCTGGACGAACCCACCAACGACCTGGACATCCTGTCCCTGGAAGTGCTGGAAAACTCCATTCGGGAATTTCCGGGTGGTGTGATCATCGTCTCCCATGACAGATACCTCATGGACAAGGTCTGTCACCGCATGCTCTACCTGGACAAGGGAAAGACACCGGCTTTCTACCGGGATTTCAACCAGATTATGAAGGCCAGGGAAGCAGGCCGGTCCCAGGTGGGCAAGACGGAAAAAAAGGTTGAGAAAAAACGTGTGGAAAAGCCAAAAGCTAAAATAGCCTTTTCCTACAAGGATAAATACGAACTGGAACATATTGAAGAGAACATTCTCGAAGCTGAAGCCGAGGCTGCAGAATTAACGGAAAAGGTTCAGTCTCCAGAGGTACTTGCCGACCCGGCACTGCTCACGGATCTCTGTGCCCGGCTGGACAAGGCGGAGTCCAGGGTACAGGAACTTTACACACGCTGGGAAGAACTTGAAGATAAAAAAGCGGCGGCAGAAGGGGACGGATAAACCGCAAGGGTGAAGTAAGATTCAGTCCCTGTCGTCCGCTTTGGGTTTCAGGGAGGATGATTGTTCCTCTGCCGGCCCGGCGGCCGGTTTTCCGGATTCAGCATTATCCGCTTTCCCGGGATTCCCCATATAGTCCACCAGAAGCCCCGTGGTATGGCGCAGCCGCT
>JAKSBB010000695.1 GCA_022361315.1 Desulfobacterales bacterium | reverse complement strand
TTACTAAGTCGTATGAGAAAAAAAGATAAGTGCCAGATAGATCTTGTGTGGATTGGCTTGCAAATTCATCTTTTAAGATTGATTTTTCAAGATCTGATTTATAATTTTTCACCATTCAAAAATACCGAACCATTTCCCCCTATTTTCCACCGCCTTAACCGAAACCTGAAAATGGTCTGCAATTGGTCCTAAATCATATTTATTATTATTTAAATAATCCTCGCTAATCTCGATAAATTCCTCTTTGGGCATTAAAAAACTTGCTGCAAATTCATTTGCCTCAAATTCTTGAAGGGAATAAGTGTCGCTCCGGAAGTAAACTGAATCTTCAAACGAATCAATCGCGTCCCATTTTTCTCGATCAATTATAAAGCCCATATGTAAAAAGAGATGACCGAGTTCATGTGCTAACGTGAAACGATTTCTATTAGAGGACTTATCGTTGAGATGAATTTTAAAACTGTCATTGCCGGACTTTAACAAAATGGCATCTATATCTTGGTTGATATCCTTTATTTCTATACTCCCCCCCAACTTACTGATTGCTTCTTCAGGGTCATAAGGTGAAGTTTTCATATCTAAGGCTAATCGGACTTTGTCTGCAAGGATATTGATTTTTCTTTTATCTATTTGCATTTTTTTCTCCGATGCATCCAAAATTGTAATATTTTTGCGATTACCATTGTTCCATGGGAATTGCTATTGTTTCATGATTAGTAAAAAAAATAAATTTATGCAACCCCAATTAAATCAGAAACCCATAAAAACCGACCAATATTGACCCAAGGAACCGGTCCCCTGCCCTCATAAACTGAGAACCCGATAGTTAGGGAAAAACTTAAAACCTGATCGCGCCGGGCACAGATTGGGCACAGAAATCAAAAAAGGGCTTAGGATGGAATCCTAAGCCCTTAATTTTTATGGTAGGCACGAGCAGACTTGAACTGCTGACTTCTACCGTGTCGAGGTAGCACTCTACCAACTGAGTTACGCGCCTTCAAACGAATGAAATTTTTATCAAACCTTAAAACTGATGTCAATAAAAACTATGGTTGTTCCTCATTTTTTTCTGTGGTCCCGCCGGCATCTGCTTCAGGGGCAATCTCCTCGGACAGGACCTCTTCCCGGTCTTCCACAAAACGGATGTTTATCCCTTCCTCCGAGACTTCTGCGATCTCAATGCCGAAGCCTTCAAAGGTTTTGAGAAGCACGGCATTGGCGAATTGCTCCGGGCTTCCCTTGTAGGTGATCTCCATGAGGGCATGGGCGGAGCCGATCTCCCGGGGCTGCATGTTCTGAATGTCCCGGATGCCCTGGAATCTGCGCTTCAGCGCCAGGAACCTGGGCAGGAAATTCTCGCCTTCGATGGTTACGTCAAAGCTGTTTTCTTTTCTGAGGGTCTGGCTCCAGAACTGGTCGATTTTCTGCGTAAGTTCCTGGCCGGCGGTACCGGCGGCCTGGGTCAGGGCCTGGACAATGCCCTCCGTCTCTGTCTGGCTTGTGGCTGTGGCCGTTGTTTTGGTATGGATGACGGCGGTTCCGGAAACAAGATCATAGCCACGGATGTCCACTACGGCATCAAAGGCCTTTTCGTCTCCCATGCGGTTGAAGGACTCCGATGCACCGGCTTTCCCGATAAACACGAGATCGGCCTTGAGGGCCCGGCCAAGATCCATGGCTGCGGCCTCATCGTAGATGGAGGTAAAGGCAATATTGTAGTAAGAGGGATCGGGATACTCCCCGCCCTTAACGGAGAAGACCACCCCGTTACCGGAGAGTTCTTTCTTCAGGCCGGCATCGGCGAGTGAGGTATAGGGTTCGGGATTGTTCCCCCACCAGTACTTCGGCAGGATATCTTCCGGTGTCTGCTCGGC
>JAKSBB010000440.1 GCA_022361315.1 Desulfobacterales bacterium | reverse complement strand
GCATCCAGTATATCCTGGGGTTTTTCCACCATCTTAACGGTGCCGCCCATTTTTTCCACGGCATTGATCAGGCTGCGGACATTGCCTGCACCGTAGTCCAATACGGTTATCATCATTCGTATTTCCTCATGCTGTTTATTAATCACGGAAGCAGGGGGCGTTGCTTCTCCCCGTAGATTCCCTGAAGTCTGTCATTAAACGATACCTTGCTGAATCCGGCCTGCTCCAGCCGCTTCATGACGTTCTGGATGAACCGGTCCTGTCTGGTAATTTTCTTGGGGCTGCCCGTATAATGGAACAGCCGGCCTCTCTCCCGCATGACCCGGAAGAGACCTGCGTAAAATACCTTGCCGTAAAGATCTCCCGTGGCGGAGGTGAACCGGGGGGGATCGTGGATTACCGCGTCAAAGGTGTTATCCTCAAGGGTGGTAATCCGTTGGTTGATATCGGCGTTTTCCAGGTTGATCCGGGCCAAAGCCGTTTCGGTCTGCCAGTCCCGGGCACCGGGTGCCAGCCAGGGATTCTGTTCCCTGATCCGGATCACCTCACGGCTTTTCTCCGTGGAGACCACACGGGATGCCCCGGCCTTAACGGCAAAAAGGGCAGAGTACCCCAAGCCCCCGCAGGTGTCCAGTACAATGTTGCCCTGCCGGACAACCAGTTCGGTTTTAAGCCGGGCATCCTCCAGGGGATCGATATCCTTGGACCTGTGCATCTTCACCCCGTCGATTTCCAGAGTGGGGACGGAGTCCGTGGGCACCAGCTTATAATAACCGCCGGACCGGACTTCGATGGGGGCAAGCGTCTCTCCGTCATAGCGGAAGATCCTGCTGCCGGATGCGGCCACAGATTCCAGATCTGAAAGTGCCAGGGCTGGGCCATTTTCATCCAGAATCAGGGTGTTGTCACGGATCTGCCAGGTGGCGGTTGTCAGGTTCAGGTCCAGGGAAAGATCAACGGAAGACAGGCCATCCCGGGCTGCGGCAAGAATGGTCTGTGCCGCAGCCGGATGGAAGTAATAGATGTTGCTCATGTCTTAATTATCAATTCTTAAAAGTCGATGCTGCCCGGGGTTCTGGGGAACGGGATGACGTCCCTGATATTGGTGATGCCGGTGATCATCATCAGAAACCGCTCGAAACCCATGCCGAACCCGGCGTGGGGTGCGGTGCCGTAGCGTCTGGAATCCAGGTACCACCAATAGTCGTCCTTGGGCAGGTCCATCTCGTCCATGCGGGCTTCCAGGCGGTCCAGACGTTCCTCCCTCTGGCTGCCGCCGATGAGTTCTCCGATACGGGGCACCAGGAGGTCCATGGCCGCCACGGTTTTGTCATCGTCGTTCATCCGCATGTAGAAGGGCTTGATCTCCCTGGGATAGTTGATGAGGAATACCGGTTTTTTGAAGTACTCCTCAGCTAGGAAACGCTCGTGTTCGGATTGAAGGTCGATGCCGTATGCCACGGGAAACTCGAACTTTTTCCCGGATTTTTCCAGGATCTCAATGGCGTCGGTGTAGGGGAGCCTTGCAAACTCTTCATCCATCAATGTTTTCAGCAGGGCCGGCAGACTCTTGTCAACGAATTTGCCAAAGAGGTTCATATCGGCTTCACAATGTTCCATGGCGTGGCCCACCAGGGTTTTCACCAGTTCCTCTCCGTGGTCCATGTTGCCTTCCAGGTCGCAGAAGGCCATCTCCGGTTCCAGCATCCAGAATTCCGCCACGTGGCGGCTGGTGTTGGAGTTTTCCGCCCGGAAAGTGGGGCCGAAGGTGTAAACGTCCCCCAGGGAAAGGGCGAACATTTCGGCGGAAAGCTGGCCGGAAACGGTGAGATTGGATTCCTGGCCGAAAAAGTCTTTGCCGAAATCCATCTTACCGGCCTTGGCCACATCCGCCGGGTCCAGGCTGGTGACCCGGAACATTTCACCTGCGCCTTCGCAGTCGGAACCTGTGATCAAAGGGGCGGTCAGGTAACGGAACCCCTTGTCCCTGTAGAATTTATGAACGGCGTATGCCATTTCGGAGCGGATTCTGAAGGCCGCCCCGTACTTGTTGGTCCGGGGGCGCAGATGGGCAATGGTTCTTAAAAACTCGTCGGAGTGCCGTTTTTTCTGAAGGGGATAGGTTTCCGGGGCAATGGAAATCACCTCTACGCCGCCGGCCTGGATTTCCCATTTCTGTCCCTTGCCCGGAGATTCCACAAGTTCTCCGGTAATGCCCACGGCAGACCCGGTGGTCAGGCTCTGGACATCTTCATAATTGGACAGGTCATTGTTGGCAATCACCTGGATATTGGCCAGACAGGACCCGTCGTTGATTTCTAAGAAGGAGAATTCCTTGGAATCCCGTTTGGTTCTGACCCAGCCATTAATACGCACCTGACCGGGGGATGTACCCAGTTCCAGAAGTGCATTGATCTTTGTTCTTTCCATTGTAATTTCCGTAAAAAAATTATATAGTTAGTAATTTTGATCGACAACAACCAAAACCCACCCTTTGAGGGATATTTTAAATAAAAATCAGTATCATGCATAACGAAATTTATCAAGAAATCCTTGCCCGGGTCCAGATGCCGACCCGATATGCCGGCACCGAGATCAACGCCGTAAAAAAAGACCACGGCAGCGTG
>JAKSBB010000321.1 GCA_022361315.1 Desulfobacterales bacterium | reverse complement strand
GCCCCCATTCTTCGGGGTTGCCGTCCCGTTTCAGGGCATCGTAGGCCAGGGCCTCGTCCGCACCGGAGGCCGCAGCTTCGGCCAGGCCGCTGAGCACCCGGTTAATCAGGAATATTGAAAAAATAAGTGTGGCGTTACCCAGGGGAAGAAAGGCAATCAGCCCCACCTCCACCACCATGGTAAGGGTGGCAAACACCAGCAGCCGTTTTCGGCCGATGGTATCTGCAAGGGCACCGGAGGGGACTTCCGCCATGACAATGGTGGCCGCCCATACGGCATTGAGCAGGGAAAACTGGGCCACGGTCAGACCGAAGTCCAGAAATAAAATGGTGAACACCGGGTAATAAAACCTGGAGTTGAACAACACCTTGAAGGCAAGGTATCTACGGATGTTGGGAATGGAAAAGACGGGTATCCGTCCGGCTGTATCTGATGTCATTCCCTCTGTTACGCTTTCGGAATCATGGTTTTTAAAATATCTTCCTTACCGATGATGCCCACCAGCTTTTTGCCGTCCACCACCGGTATGGTGTGAAAGTGTTTTTCCACCATCAGGCTGGCGATTTCAGCAACGGGTGTATCCGGTGCCACAGTGGTGACCTCGGTAACCATGGCTTCCTTCACCTGGGTGGCGGAAATTTTCTGGAATTCATCCTCCAGTTTCTTGGAGGATGACAGGGGAATAATGCCGTCCAGGATGGTAAAAATCGGCGGTATGGGTAATTCCTTCTGCTGAAAGATCAAATCACTCTGGCAGAGAATACCCACGATTTCTTCCTGCTTGTCCACCACAGGGGCGCCGTTAATATGATTGTTGAGCAGTACTTCCACGGCTCTGGTGATATCTGTATCAGGATTGACGCAGATGATATTGGTTTCCATGATGTCTGCTGCCGTTATCATCTTTTCCTCCTTAGGCTAAGGGTCTTCGGGCGATGCCGATACTGTCCTTAATATATAGCAAACCCCTTGTCCGGTAAAGGTCGGGGCAAAAATGATATTGATAATATTTTATTACCATGGTACCAAGGTGTCTAAATAATGACAAGGATGATTGAAGGGAATTGTAATTATGACAAAAGATTTTAAACTGCTCCTGTCCGGGCAACTGGTGTCCCAGGTGGGAGACAAATGCCATATGATTGCCCTGGCGTTCTGGGTGCTTGATACCACCGGTTCTTCCGGGAAAATGGGGGCGGTGCTGGCCGCATCGCTGGTGCCGTCTTTGCTGCTGGGATTGTTTTCCGGTGCCTTTATTGACCGCTACTCACGAAAGGCCATTATCGTTGGTACAGATGTCATAAGGGGACTGATTCTCCTGATTTTTGCGGGAATGATGGCGTTAGGTGAGGTGAATTTTGCCGTTGTTCTGGTTCTCCAGGTGCTCCTGTCAATTAATGCGGCGTTTTTTGACCCCAGCATTCCGGCGGTTATTCCCCAGGTCGTTGGGAAAGAAGACCTGGCCCGTGCCAATGCCATGCACCAGAGTGTGAACAGTTTTGCCATGATCGGCGGGGCGGCCCTGGGCGGGGTGGCGGTGGCGGGGTTCGGCTATGGGCCGGTCTTTCTTTTCAACGGACTTTCATTTCTGGTCTCTGCGGGCTTTGAGGCCTTCATCCGGATTCCCCGGCAAATGAATTCAGGGTCAGGCAAAAATCTGTTGTCGGATATCCGGGAGGGGTATGCCTATCTATTCGGCAGCCGCAAGTTGCTTATCATCCTCTCTATGGTGATGGTCATTCATTTCTTTGTGGGGGGGCTTGAGGTCTTTATGCCGGTGATTGCAAATCGGTCCGGTGGTCCCGGGGTACTCGGGCTTTTTCAGGCCGGGCTTGGAGGGGGCATTCTGGTCATGTCCCTGCTGCTCAGCCGATTCTCCGTGGCCGGGAAAGAGGAATTTACGCTGTTTTCATCCGTGATAAGTATGGGCATTATTCAGACGCTGACATTACTGATGCCGGAGGATGGCTATGTATCAACCGCCGGATTTACCATTTGCTTCTTCCTCTGGGGGGCTGCCATGGTGCGGGCGGCGGTTTCCTTTAAAACCCTTCTTCAAACCTTTGCCGGAGAGACTTACGGCGGCCGGGTGTTTGCCGTGGCTTCCACGGTGGGGAACGGTTCCATTCCCGCGGCCATGATTGTGTTCGGCCTGGCCCTGGAGTATATTGGTGCCGGCATATTGGTGCCGGTATCCGGTCTCTGTCTCACAGGACTCGGTCTGGCAGCATTGATAACCATTCGAAGGAGGCCTGTATGACGCGGAAAAGTACAACACCCGGGGCAAAGAAAATACAGCGGGTGCAGACCGGTGTGCGCATGGAAAAAAGATTGCTCAAGGTGCTGAAAGGGCTGGCGGAGTATCATGACATGACCCTGGGGGATCTTCTGGAGGGCATTGTACTCCATGCCTTTGAAGGAAAGGCGCCCTTCAGTGAGGAAAATCTGAAACGGATCCGGGATCTGAAAAAGATCTATGAACTGGACCTGACCAGTGAGGACAGCCACAACCTCATGGAATAGTCTCAAAAGACATCGGGTTAAAAAACAGTGCCTGATCCGGATAAGGAATCAGGCCCTGATGATTTTTATACGGGTGGTTTTTATACAGGTGGTGTTTATTTGGGGATGCTGCTAGTTGCGTTTAAAACGCCTGCGTCCGGCTGCTGCCAGGAGCCCTGTACCAAAGAGAATCAGGCTGGCAGGCTCCGGTACCTGGGAAACCGTGTCAAATTCCATGGAACCGATCCCCCCTGAACCGCCGAAAACAATACGTACCTTGTCCACATCGTTGGCGCTGAAGTCAAACCCTGCAATGCTGGGATCAATGAAGTTGACTGAATTGTTGGCCAGTGTGTAGCCGCCGGCCAGGTTATTCAATGTCAGAAAGGTGATGGTGTCCAGCACCGTGGACTGATCATCCAGAAAGGATATGGAATAATCATCCAGCCGGTTGGGTTCGTCCAGATCGACCCAGTTGAGGGTGAACATGGAGATGGGATCCACAAAGTCAAACAGGATGGATCCGCCGCTGCCGGCTTCATCATCCGGCCAGTAGTTGGGGCTGGCCGGATTTCGTTCTGAAAGGATTAACACGTCGTTTTCCGAGGAAACAAGATCGTTGTCATCCACTCGGGTCTCCTCGTCCCAGATGATGGCGTATCCTCCGAAACTCCGGTTGGGGTTTTCGGCGGACACGGTGAACCACTGGTCGTATTCATCGTCAATGATTGTGCCGCCCCAGCCCGGCGTATTGGAATCAAAATCAATGGTAACCGGCTGTGCTGCGCCTGTGGATATGATGAGTAGGTAAAAAAACACCACCAGGCTGATATGCTTTATAATCTTCATGGATCTTCCCCTGTATTTAAATTTGGGTGAAATCGGATAAATACTACCATAAAAGTGATTGTGGGGAAAGTTAAAAATTAGGCTCTCCTTACATTGTGTGTGGTTGTCTTTAGTGGGTATGGGCGTGGGTGTGGCCGCCAGGTTTATGCCGGATTCGTGACAACGTGTTGTAAAGGATCAGACCGGTGAGAATCATGGCCGAAGTCAATTGTACACTATAAGGCACCACTTCACCGGCCTGCCCCACAATCGCCTGGGGATTAATCGCGGTGGCCGTATATATCCAGTCCACGGCAGCCCCCATGGCCAGGGAGCAGATGGCGATCATTGACAGGTAAATAACCAGCGCTCTCGTATTGAACACATTTCTGACAATGTTGATGGTGGCGGCGTTGGTGGCAGGCCCTGCCAGGAGAAAGACCAGGGCAGCCCCGGGATTCAGTCCCTTCAAAATCAAGGCCGCGGCAATGGGGGTTGAAGAGGTGGCACAGACGTACATGGGAATACCGGCCGCCAGCATCACCAGCATGGACAGCAGGGGATTCTCGTTGGCCCAGACGGTGAGATCTTCCGGGAAGAAAAAGGTGATGGCCCCGGCCAGAAGAACACCGATAAGAAAAGGCCTGGTAATGTCGGTGAGCAGTTCTCCGTAGGCATATTTGAATCCATTAATGAGCCGCTGCCCCAAAGGTTCGGAAAAACGTGCATCTGACGGTTCACCTGCACCGCAGGTGGAGGCACACCCTCAGCCGCCGCCGGGTTTTGGGGACGATATATTGGATTTGGCCGGCTGCTCCGTACCGAAAAAGTTCTGAGCAATGCCTGTGGAGATGGCGGTGATGAAACCTGCCACCGGGCGAACCACCGTCATAATGGGATCCAGCATGGCATAGGACACGGCAATGGAATCCACGCCGGATTCAGGGGTGGCGATCATAAAAGAGAGCGCAGCGCCGCTGTTGGCTCCCTGTTTTTTCAGGCCGGTGGCCACCGGAACCACGCCGCAGGAGCACAGGGGAATGGGAATGCCGAAGAGGGCGGACAGAAGAACCGGTTTAATCTTGCCGGTGCCCAGGTATTGTTTGATTTTATCCGCCTTGAAAAAAACGTAAAGAATGCCCGCCACCAGGAAGCCGAAAAGCATATATATGGAGACATCCAGGTATAGGTGCCAGGATTCTGCCAGTATTTCTTTTGCAATGGTCATGTTGTTTTAACGTATCTCCGTTTTTTAAAATAAAGTTCATATGAAAGGTTGTTCATATATTAAATTCAAATGATTTTGCTGTCAATATGAATATGCGCAATCCTTTTGTTTCTCATCTTCCGTGTCGGATCCGGTGAATAGCAATTCCGGAAGACGAAACAGCAATGGGCACCCTATGAGATAAAGGTGTCGAGTCATAAGCGGTTTATTTAATAGTGCATTTTGAGGTGATGGTCGACTTTATTAATACCCGGAGTCAAGATGGAAAAGGATAGGATTAGGCACAAGTTTGCCAGGAATGTGTATAGCCACAGGGCCGGAAAAGATTTAGTGTATGGGGCGTAATCAATACAACAACCCAAGGAGGACATATGCTTGACTTTGATTTTTATAACCCGACTCACATTGTATTTGGAAAAGACCGTATCAACGAACTGGATAATCTGGTTCCCGAAGGAAGCCGGGTGCTGATCACCTATGGCGGCGGTTCCGTGAAAAAGTTCGGTACCCTGGATCTCGTGCAAAAGGCGCTGGGCAACCGGGCTGTTTTTGAGTTTGCCGGGATCGAACCCAATCCCCGGTTTTCGACCCTGATGAAAGCAGTGGACATTGTTAAAAAGGAAGAGATCGATTTTCTGCTGGCTGTGGGGGGCGGCTCCGTCATGGACGGCACCAAGTTCATCAGCCTGGCCGCGTCCTTTGACGGCAAGGCGGAAGAACTGCTGACTTACGGGTTCAAGCCCGTACCCGTGGCCACGGCCATCCCCATCGGGACTGTGGTGACGCTGCCGGCAACCGGGTCTGAAATGAACTCCGGCGGGGTGATCAGCCACGAACACGGGAAGTATCCGGTGTTCAGCCCCCTGGCATTCCCTAAGTTTTCCATACTGGATCCCCAGCTTACGTACACCCTGCCCGGGACCCAGGTGGCCAACGGCATCGTGGATACCTTTATCCACATCGTGGAGCAGTACGTGACCTTCCCGGCGGAGGGACGGTTTCAGGACCGTACCGCCGAAGGTATCCTGCAGACCCTCATCGAGATCGGGGAGAAAACCATGGATGATCCCGAAGATTATGATGCCAGGGCCAATCTGGTCTGGTGTGCCACCATGGCCCTGAACGGCCTCATTGGTGCCGGCGTTCCCCAGGACTGGACCACCCACATGATCGGCCACGAGCTGACGGCCATGTTCGGTATTGACCATGGCAAAACCCTTGCCGTTGTTCAGCCGGCGGTATGGAAGGTGCGTAGGGCCCAGAAAAAGGAGAAACTCATTCAGTATGCCGACCGGATCTGGGGGATTACCCAGGGCACCGATGACGAGATCGTCGACCGGGCCATTGCCAGGACCGAAGATTTTTTCCACAGCCTGGGGGTGAAGACCAGACTCGGGGACTACGGTGTCGAGGGTGACCGGATACCGGATATTGTATCTGCACTGAAAGACCATGGGATGACGGCCCTTTCCGAGACCCAGGACGTTACACCTGAAGTGTCCGAAGCCATCCTTAGGGCAGCCTTGTAGCCATACGGTGTTTTCCGGGCCGGCGCCTCTGCCGGTGTCCGGTCCGGAATTTTTACCGGAGTTTTTAATTGACCGGGAAAGACGACATGGTAGCATAACGTATGGAGACTAAATCAGAGACCATTGAGGTATTAATGAGCCGTCAGGCCCCGAAGGAGGGAATCAATCCCAGCCGTCTGCCCGGGGTCTCTTTTTTCAGGGCGTCACAGCCCTCCGCCCGGCAGCCTCTTTGTTACCAGCGGGGTATCATTATCGTGGGGCAGGGGACCAAGCAGGTCTATCTGGGCAGCAAAACTTTTGTATACGACCCGGATAATTACCTGGTGCTTTCCCTGCCCCTGCCCGCGGAGTGTGATACACGATGTACGCCTGAAAAGCCCATGCTGTCCATGTTTGTGGATCTGGACCTGGGACTCATCCGGGAGATTCTCAATGACCTGCCGGAAACAGCGGATACGTCTCCTGCAGGGTCAAAGGAAGCGGCCTTAACGCCTGCCGGTGTCACTCCCGAATTCAGGAGTACCGCTTTCCGGCTGGTGAGTGCCCTGGAATCGGATCTTGAAACCCGGATCATGGGCCGTTCCCTGGTCCGGGAACTCATGTTTCGTGTGATCACCGGGGAGAACAACGGCGCCCTCAGGGCCCTGGTGACCAAGGAGACCCGGATGTCCCGTGTGGACAAGGCGCTGAAGCGGATCCACGGCAACTACGCCAATCCCATGGATGTGGAGGAACTGGCCGCCCTGGTGCATATGAGCCCTTCGGCCTTTCACCGGGTATTCAAAGAGGTGACCGCATCCTCTCCCATCCAGTACCTGAAGAAAATCCGGTTGGACAAAGCCAGAGGCCTTCTGGCAGAAGAGGGACTGAGAGTGGGGGAAGCCGCCGCCCGGGTGGGGTACGAAAGTCCCAATCAATTCAGCCGGGAGTTCAAGCGCTACTTCGGCGCCAGCCCTGTGTCCTTTATTACTGCTCCCTGATGGAGACTCAGAGAGGGAGGTTTAAAAAAGAGGACGGCCCAAAAAAAAGAAATGCCGCCTGTCCGTCAGGGTCGGAACGGACAGGCGGCT
>JAKSBB010000101.1 GCA_022361315.1 Desulfobacterales bacterium | reverse complement strand
TGTGGGATCCTGTATCGCGCTTTCCCAGGATGAACTGAAACGGCGGCTGGCCTTCTCCACCATTTCACAGCTCTCTTATATTGTGTTCGGTGTAGCCCTGCTGTCCCCCACAGGCCTTGTGGGTGGCGTCATCCACATCCTGATGCATGCCTTTGGAAAGATTACCTTGTTTTTCTGTGCCGGTGCCATTTATGTGGCCACAGGTAAAAAATATATCAGCCAGATGAAGGGGCTGGGCAAAAAAATGCCCCTGACCTTTGCGGCGTTTTTCATCGGCACACTGGGCGTTATCGGTCTGCCGCCCTCCGGCGGTTTCTATTCCAAGTGGAACCTGATCCTGGGTACTCTGGAATCCGGACATTCCGTGTTTATGGTTGTGCTGCTCCTGTCTTCTTTTCTCAATGCCTTTTATTTTCTGCCCATTATTTACCAGGGGTTTTTCGGCAGGTCAGAGGTGGAGGAAGACAATGCACCCGGCATTAAAGAAGCAAATTTTTGCTGTGTAGTGCCCCTGACGATTACAGCCATTGCATCAATTGCTCTGTTTTTCTTCCCGGACATGTTTGTGCAATTGATCAAACTGGGACTTGGCATGTAATCCCTATGAAAGGAGAAACTGTGACAGAAAAAGATAAAAATAATGACCAAGAGTGGGAAATGCTCGGACATGACCCGGTTCCCGGATATCGAACAGCCTTTTATATTTCTATAGTGGTGTCCGTTATCTACTTAATCATTGCTTTTTCCGGTGTGTTCGGCGGTAGTGTGGCTCATTGAGCCTTACTGACGCCCTGCATTCTGAACTTAATATCGGGAGGACTCTACCCATGAAAAAAGATCATGGTATATTCGATAATCCGAAAAATGTAAAAAGATTACTGGTGGGTTTCTATGGTTCGCTGGTGGTTTTGCTCATCGCTGAATTTTTTATCCACCCCCATCCGGCATTTTATTTTGAGACCATAAAGGGATTCTCAGCAGTGTATGGATTTTTTTCCTGTGTGCTGCTGATCTTTCTTGCCAAGATTCTGAGATTAATCGTTATGAAAAAAGAGAATTACTATGACAAGTAACTTTATACCGCCTGCACTTATATTTATCGTGGGAGCGATGCTGATCCCCTTTTTGAGGGGAAAGGCCAAGTCCATTTACATGTTGCTGATTCCCGTGGCCGGTTTCTGGGTATTCACCCAGGTGTCTCCGGGCAATGTCTGGAATTATAACCTGTGGGGATACGAACTTCTCATGGGCCGGATTGACAGGCTCTCAACGGTTTTCAGTTATATATTCATGCTCATGGCCTTTTTGGGAATATTGTTTGCCTTGAAGGTAAAAGATGATCTTCAGCATGTGGCCGGCATCATATACGCCGGTGCCACCTTGGGGGTTGTCATGGCCGGGGATTTTCTATCCCTCTATCTGTTCTGGGAAGTCATGGCAGTCAGTTCCACCTTCCTGATCATCGCCTCACGCACCAGAGAGTCCAGGCAAGCCGGGTTCCGCTATATCCTGGTGCATTTGGTCGGCGGTTTGTTTCTGCTGGCTGGAATCGTGCTGTACTTCCAGAAAAACGGCACATTTGCCTTTGATTATGTGGGGCTGGACGGACTTGATTCTTACCTGATGCTCATAGGTATTGCACTCAACGCCGGGGCCATTCCTTTGCATGCCTGGCTGCCGGATGCCTATCCCATGGGTACCCCGACTTCAACGGTGTTTTTAAGCGCTTTTACAACCAAATCCGCCGTTTACCTTTTGATACGGACATTTCCCGGCACGGAACTCTTGATCTGGGTTGGGGCATTTATGGTGTTTGTCCCCATTTTTTACGCCGTACTGGAAAATGATATCCGAAGGGTTCTGGCCTATAGTCTTCTGAACCAGATCGGGTTTATGCTGGTGGGGATCGGCATTGGCACCGAACTGTCCCTGAACGGTTCCGTGGCCCATGCGTTTTGCCATATTTTATACAAGGGGCTGCTCTTTATGGCGGCCGGCGCCGTGCTTCACGAAACCGGAAAAATCAAATGTACGGAAATCGGCGGGTTGTATAAAAGTATGCCGTGGACTTGCCTGTTCTGTATTGTGGGGGCGGCATCCATCTCGGCTTTCCCGCTGTTTTCAGGTTTTGTCTCCAAAGCCATGGTGGTTACCGCAACCGTTGATAAGGGGCTTATCCTGGTCTACCTGGTACTCCAGTTTGCATCGGCAGGTGTGTTTCACCATGCCGGTATTAAGGTGCCGTTCTTTACCTTTTTCGGTCACGATGCCGGGCTCAAGGCCAAGGATCCTTCCTGGAACATGATGCTGGCAATGGGAATTGCCGCGTTTGCCTGTATCTTTATCGGGACCTATCCCGCTCCGTTGTATAACATTTTGCCCTTTACCGTGGATTATGTGCCCTATACTGGCGCTCATGTTGTGGGCCAGCTTCAACTGCTGATGTTCGGGGCGCTGGCCTTTGCCCTCCTGATTCTTTCCGGCTACTATCCGCCTGAAATAAAATCTATCAATCTGGACGTGGACTGGTTCTATCGCCTCCCGGCCAGGGCGGCATATGCAGTGCTTGACAAGGGCCTTAATACCCTGAACCGGGTGAGCGAATCCGTGTTGATGTCGTCGGTGAAGGGGGCGACCGGTTTTCTGAACAGAATGGTGGTCAATCTCACCCTTTTCTGTGCCGTCAATATTTGGTTACTTCAGGGAGACCGGGGGAGACGGTTGGCCGTCAGAAAAGAACGGCTGTACAACGATATGATGGAAGGAACCGTACCCATCGGCCTTGGTGCCGCTGTCTCCGTCACATTTATCATCCTGATTTATGCCTTAAGCTAAAGGACGTACCCAAATGGTAAAAATAAAAGATCTGAAACGGATAAACATGCTCAAGAAGGTTCCTGACCATCTGCTTGAGATCATCGGTCAGGAAGCCCAGCTGAACATCTACGGTGAAGGCACCACGCTCTTTGCTGCGGGTGATGATATCGATACCTTTTATATGATGATTATGGGGCAGGTGGCCCTGCGTGTCCCCCTGAACGAAGACATCGACGTGATTCTGGATCTCCTCCAGTCCGGCCGGTCCTTCGGTTCCTCCGCACTTATGGCGGGGATTACGGCTTCCTATGATGCCGTCTGTCAGGAGACCTGCGAGGTTATCACCGTCAACGGGCCGCACATGTTGGAATTGTTCGAATCCAACAAAGAACTGGCCTACCACGTCATGACCGGTGTGGCCGGCCAGTACAAGAGAGCCATGGATAAACGGGCACACATGATCATGAAAACTCTGGACGAGCATCCCGAACTGCGGCAGGGCATAGGTGATATCAGTCAGCTCACGCCTGTGTATTAGGCCGCAGACCCAACGGTAAGAAAGGTAAATATTATGGTCGATATCAAAGATCTGAAGAAGATAAATTTTGTAAGTACCCTGCCGGACGAGGTGCTTGAGAAAGTCGCCACAGTGGCCCAGCTGGAAAGCTTTGACGAGGAGGCCATCCTCATCCGTCAGGACCAGGCCCAGCATTTGATTTTCATGCTGGTCTCCGGCCGGATTTTCCTCAATTGCAGGGCCCTTGGCGGTCAGGCATATACCCTGGAGGAACTCCAACCCGGTCAGACCTTCGGGGTTTCGGCGCTTCTGGAAAATTCTCCCTCCACCTATACCGCCATCTGTGCCGAGGATTCAACGGTGATTACCATTGCCTCTGCCCAGTTGCTGCAATTGTTCAAATCCGACTATGACACGGGCTACAACGTAATGCAGAAAGTGGTGGAGAAGTTCAAGAAACGCATGAACCGCCATACGGAACTCTTCATGGAGTCCCTGGCGTCTAATCCTGCCATCAGCTAAAGACAAGGAAGATATGACATACACGTCCATCAATTTCCGGGAGAAGTTCGGCAAGTTCACTGAGCACTGGTCCCCCCGGGTGATTGCCCAAATGAACGACTACCAGTTCAAGCTGGCTAAAGTCCAAGGTGAGTTTGTCTGGCACGACCACCCGGATACCGATGAGGTGTTCATTGTCATGGCGGGCAACCTTGAGATCCGGTTCGAAGACGGCAGTGTGGCCCTGGGGCCCGGCGAAAGGTTCGTGGTGCCCAAAGGCAAACGCCACTGCGCTGTGGCTTCGGAGGAATGCCGGATCATGATCATAGAGCCAGCCGGTGTGGTTAACACAGGTGATACCGGCGGTGATCTTACGGCGGATAACGACGTCTGGATCTGAAACGCTTCTGCCGACACTTTCTGAAATTTAATAAAAAAAGCGGCCTTTGACCGGATGTGTGACGTCCATATTCAAAGGCCGCTTTTTATTTTCAAAACCATTCCGCCTATTGATCTCACTACATACTTTATGTCACACTTCCTTCAAGGCAACTCCATTCGATTGTCGCATTGCGTGATATGCCATATAACAATGCATGAGATATAGGGCTGAATCCAAAAGTGAAACACCGATCCCCCGGTAAAATTGGCAGATACAGGATCAGACGGTTCCTGGGCAGCGGCACCATGGGCCGGGTCTATAAGGTCATTCTTCCGGGATTGGATAAAACCGCTGCCCTCAAGCTGTTCACCCCCACAAAAGCCCTGCGTCGTAAATTCAAAGTCAGCTGGCTAAAAAAGCGGTTTCTCAATGAAGCCCGTATTATTGCAAATATCAGGCATCCCAATGTGGCCGGTATCTGGAACCTTGAAACCCGGGGGCCGGATATCTTTTATATCATGTAATATTACAACCGTAATCTGGGGAAGATGATCGGTGAGTCCTATTGGGCGGACAGCACCTCGCGCGCTGTTCCTGTTGATAGCGCCTGCAGCTATTTGAGTCAGATTCTTGAAGGCCTTTCCCGGCTCCACCACGCAAAAATCATTCATCAGGATATTAAACCATTTAATATCATGCTCTCTGATGAGGGGATTGTTAAAATAGTCGATTTCGGATTGTCCCGGCGGCGGGGGGAAAAACAAGTATTCCAGTATGGATCTCGGTTTGCCGGGACGCCGTTTTATGCTGCCCCCGAGCAGTTGCATGCCCCGGATACCCATTTCCCGGATACAATTGATCACAGGGTGGATCTGTACGCATCCGGTGTTATTCTTTACAGGATGCTGACCGGTCATTTACCTGCTGAACAAGATCCCCGCCCCCCCAGCAGTCTGAATCCGCTGCTGGACAATGATTGCGACGAATTTATCCTCAAATCGATTTCTCCGGATCCCGAGGACCGATTCCAGAATGCGGAATCCATGGCAGATGCCTTAAAAGAATTGTCGGCTGCGTATCAGTCGTCCCGGAGCAAGGTGTGTGCGACGGATGATATTCCCCAAAGGGTACCTGAGGGAAAGGTCGAACGATTGGTGCTACGTTCACAGCCCGCAAGGATACTGGGAAAGCATGCAAAACGAACCTTTCAAGTTGATGCACGCTATCAACCGTACACAACCATTCAAAATGAGTTTCAGGCCGGAACAGAAAGTGTTGTTGTTGATAATGCCACAGGTCTTGTGTGGCAGCAGGGCGGATCCAGATATCCCATGTCATGGTCAGAAGCAAAGCGGTATGTGCGGGAACTTTTCGGTAAAGGGATCGGGGGATATACCGGATGGCGGCTTCCCACCATGAACGAACTGCTATCCTTGTTGACGCCGCATTCCCGGGAGAGTTTTTGTCTGGAACCTGTGTTTTCAACCGTTCAAAAGTGCCTGTGGAGTGCGGATACCCGCTCAAAACGATCCGCCTGGATTCTGGATCTTGAAATGGGATTTGTCACATCCGGTGATACAGCGGATTATTTTCACGTCAAATGTGTCTGTTCTGCAGGGGACATCAAAAAGGGTCAGGCAGGCAACCCGGGATGAACCGCCCGGGCATATTTGAAGGGAAGGCCCGCAGCAATTATTTTGTCGGCGGCTGTGCGGGTGTCAAATGCAAGGTGCCGGATCATAAGGCGTCGGTTCGATACATCCCAGATCATGTATTTGGCCCGTGGGTCCCCGTCCCTGGGCTGTCCGACGCTGCCGACATTAATGATATACCTGGTTTCCGGATTTAGATCATAAATATCCGTCTCGGGTTGAACGATCCGGATAATGTCATTGTCCGCATAAACCATTCGCATCTTATGGGTGTGCCCCACAAAACACAATTGTTCCTCCTGACTGCTGAGGGTTTTGCGCAATTCATCATCACCGACCTGTGTCAGGTAATGGCGGACCGAGTCCGGGGGAAATCCGTGTACAAAGCTTGCGTTGAATTTGCAAAGACGGGTTTCAAGTCCTTCCAGATAGGCCATGGATCTCTGGGAGAGGGTTGTCAGGGCCTGGTCAATGGCCTTTCTGACATCACCGACGTACCATTTATAAACCCGTTTGTTCACACAGGCCAGTTCATGATTTCCCAGGATGGACAGAATCTTGCGGGAGATAATGATATCCATCACCGCTTCGGAGTCCGCACCATACCCGATATTGTCACCCAGGGAAACAATGGCATCCACCCGGATGCGTTCAATATCATCCAGAACCCTTGAAAATGCTTCAAGATTGCCGTGGATATCAGAGATAACAGCGATTTTCATTGGTGGCTCAGTTGCCCACCGTCATGAACTTTTCCGGCGGTGCACCGCAGATCGGACACTTCTTGGGAACCTTTTTATCGGTGACATATCCGCAGACCTTGCAGACATGATAGGCCTTTACGACATCCTTGATGACATTGTAGATCGCCCGTTCGTAAAGCTTTGCATGGTAGGATTCTGCGTCCCGGGCATGGCTGAATACCGTTGCTGCCTGAGTTTCACCTTCATCCTCGGCATCTTTGATAAACTCCGGGTAGGTGTTTTCACTGATACTTTTTTCCTGCTGAAAACAGGCTTCCAGGTTTGTATCCGTATCCTTCACCAGAATATCTTTCATTAGATTTAAATGCCGGGTGGCATGCACCTTTTCGGCTTCGGCAATTGCCCGGAACAACAAGGCGATCTGGGGTTCCTCTTCCGCATCCGCCTTTTCGGCAAAGGCCAGTAATCGGAAGTATGCTTTTGCTTCACCGATGAATGCGTCATACACATTTTTCTTTGTTTTATCCTGCATTGTCGGTTCCTTGTGAAAATCCGAATTCATTAAAATTAAATCCAACCCGTGTGCTTTATTCTGAAATTGTATTTAACCTGAATTTTGATGGACTTACAAGCCGGATTTTTTTCGAAAGAAAGAAGTGACTTTGCAGAAAGTTGCATCCGGGAGTTTTCGAACTATCCCCCTTTGGCCGGCTGGGCCCAGATGCGGTGCCAGAGCTGTATCAGAAGGCCAAATTTTATGTCCGGTTTGATTCTGCGGCTTTTGACCGGGAGGACGCTGCCGTCGCGGATCTCCCCCACCTGAAACCGGAAAATGTACGCATTTTCCGTTCCCATCCTCAAATCGGTGATAAAAATTTGATCGGCCATCTGCCGGACCGAATAGAAGGTCTGGGTGAACCATTGAAGACGCTTTACCGGCCAGTGGTCTTCAATTGGCTTCAGCAATGCTTTGTTATTTTCATGACCGGTAAACGATACCGAAGGGTGGTCATCAAAAATAGAATAATAGCCTTCGTAATATGTGGTGTCTCCCATCACCAGAATACGCCATAAAAATGTGTTGAACGGTGAGGGCACGGTAACAATCCGATTGTAACTGATATTGTTCCGGTCCAGGGAGGCTTTGGCCACATTCCCGACATGGGTCTTCATGCCGATGGTCCAGACCAGGTAGATGCTGCCCAACAGCAGGCAGACCAGGTTAATGTAATGGCCGGTGCGTTTTGTTCGGGACATGAAAAACGCAGCAGAGACCCCGAAGAACAGGGGCAGTGAGAAGGCCGGATCAATGATGAATACGGTGGACCACATCACGGGCGGTGTATCCAGGGGCCATAAAATCTGTGTGCCGTAGACCGTAAGGCCGTCCAGCAATATGTGTGTAATAAAGGCAAGAAACACGAGCAGATACCATCTGGGACGATATGTTGTCCATTGGGGATGCCGTCTCAAGATGAGTGCCACCATCAGCGGTGTCAGCAAGGTGAGGACCAGCAGGGAATGGCTGGCGCTGCGGTGGTAGGTAAAGTTTTTGACCACATCACCCAGCGGTACCAGCACATCCAGATCGGGCAACAGACCGCAGATGCCGCCCCAAACAAGGGCGGGCTTTCCGACTTTTCGTCCAAGGGTGGCTTCACCTACGGCCGCCCCCAGTGCAATTTGGGTTACAGAGTCCACTCGTACTCCTTATCGTTTCTGAATGTGGAGGGGAATCACCGTTTTCTGCATCACGGACCAATAGACAATAAATTTGAAATGAGTTCACTCTTTGTCAACGCGATAAATAAATAATTATTCTTTTTTTCACTTCCCGGGGCCGGCGGGACTTTCCCTTTTTTTCCGCCTGACATAATATACACAGGCAATGAAAAGTTATTTCCGGTTTCCTGTCACTGCCTGATGCTGAGCCGGCAGGTGAGGGAATCGAAGAACCCATAAAATCGGGGATTACACCATGGAACATATTGACTTGAAACGGAAACTGCCGGGACGTCTGGATGAGTTCCGTCTGCTCCTGAGGCAGACACAGGATCGTCGGGAGTCATTCTGGGCCGGCCAGGCCGGACGACTGGTATGGCATCGTGCATTTGATACAGTGGTGCGTGAAGATTTTTCCAATGCTGAAGTGGCCTGGTTCGGGGAAGGCCGGCTGAATGCGGCGGAAAATGCCC
The DNA here is from genome assembly GCA_022361315.1 of Desulfobacterales bacterium. Next base: position 2,913 of record JAKSBB010000101.1, on the reverse strand, counting down.
TTCACAGAAATATCGAGCGGGGGCTTGGGGATAGAATTGCCCTGGCATGGTATCAGGGAGCCGAAGCGGCCGGATCTTACACCTTCAGTGAATTAAAAGACGAAGTGATGACTTTGGCAGCCGCATTTCAGCGGGAGGGATTGTCAAATGGAGACTGCATTGCCCTGAATCTTCCCAATGGACCGGAGTTCGTGATCTGTGCGCTGGCTGCAGCCTGGCTCGGGGTGACTTATCTGCCCGTGGGCTGTCATCTCCCAGCTGCTGTGGTGGCGGCGGATGTCCGGGAATCCCGCTCCAGACTGTTGGTGACCGGGGCCGTGGATGGCAGTGACGAGGACTCATCCGTCGCAGAAGCGCTCCGCACCATGATTGATAGTGTTCGTATTGTTACAGTGGGGGTTAAACTGGAAGGCCTGCCCACCCTGACAGAGTTTTCAGCTGATACGGATTCCGAAACAATAGCGCCTTCTGGCTGTGACGCTGAGCATGCGTTGTTTGCCATCTACGAAAACCGTCTGGCCGGAAAACCTGTGGGGGCGGTCTTTGCCACGGGTGGTTTCCTTGTACAGGCCCATACCTCATTTGATCTGGTGTTCAACAAAGCGGTGGACCGGGAGGAGCCGGAGTTGATCGTCAACACATTGGCACCCTCCATGAGCGGCAGCCAGGCCTATGGATTGTGGGGGGCGCTGATCAATGGGGTAGGTATTGTCATTCCCTGCGGTGATATGGGGGCGGATACAATTCTTGCGGTGCTGGAAGCACAGGGGAAACCGGCCTTGCTCTGCCGTCCCGGTTTGATATCCGACATCCAGTGTGAGCTTGACGGCGACATGTTGAATACAGATAACCGGTTTTCCGTCATTGCCTGTTGCGGTGCACCCTTGCCCCCGCGTCTGATGACCTTTGCCGGCGGTGTCATGGTCAGGGAAAAGGAACATTTGGTGAATCTCTGGGTGCAGAGCAAAAGCGGCACCGCCCTGATCCATACCTATCCCTCTTCTGAATTAAACCGTCCGGGCTCTCTGGGGTTTGCTGCCCCGGGGGTAATTCCCCAGATCAGGAACGACTTCGGTGAGGTCTGTAAAACCAATGTCAGCGGGAATCTTGTTTTTGAGGGAACCTGGCCGGCCATGGGAAGACCCACGCGGGGAACGGAAAGCTATTTCTCCAAGACGTATTTTTCCCGGTTTGGTGACTGCTTTGAAACCTTTGACGGTCTGCGCTGCGATCCGGACGGCTTTCACTGGTTCATGGGGCGGCTGGACGATGTGGTAAAGGTCAAGGGACAAACCCTGGGTACGGCTCAGATTGAATCCGTTATCACCGCCCACCCGGGCATTGACCAGGGGGTGATTGTCTCTGCGGCCGGAGATGCTGCAGAAGGACTGACCGCCTTTGTGGTTACCCGGGAAGATGTGGACGATGAGGTGGCCTTTATCGAATCCCTTAAGGTCTATATTGCTGAAAAAATAGGCCGGTTTGCCGTGCCTGAGAATATTGTCATTACAGAGGAACTGCCTCGGACAGCCACGGGAAAACTGGTGCGCCGGCTGCTCAAGCGTATTGCTTCGGGAGAGGCTGGAGAAAATGAGGATACAGGCCATCTGGCCAATGCGTCATCTGTAAAAGCCCTGATAGAAAAACATAAGGAAAAGAGAGATAAGGAGTAGTTGTGGAACTTCGAAACAGAGTCCTGGATGCCGTTGGTGAAATTGGAAAGACTCAGGTCTCCATGTCTGCCTATGAACGTCAGCTGACGGTGGCAAGTGAGGCCTGGCTGGCAGAACTCTCTGATCGTATAAAGCAGGACCCCGGGGCAGGTGACGCCGCCGTTCTGAAAAGTGAGTTGGCATCGGTGGTGGATGTGTTGCTCAAGGCCACCTCTTCCCCCCGGATCAATATGATTTTAGGCAATGCCCTGTCACTGATGCTGGAACTGGACCGGGCCGGTAACTCCAAGGCCCCTTTGATGCGGCGGCTTCTGGGTGGTCCCCTGGCCGATGAAGCCCGGGACGGGGAGATGCGGTTCCTTCTGGTGAACCCCGGAACCGTCTCCACCCGGATTTCCGTTTACGAGGGGCTGGAGGAGATTCACAGATCGGAAATTCACCTGTCTCCGGATGAGGAGGACAGCATAGATTACCGGGTACGTGTGGTGGCCGGTCATATGGACCTGGTGAACATCGGTCTTTCCACCCTGGACGGCATTGCCTGTCAGGGTGGGTTTCTTCAGTTGATTCCCAGTGGTACATACAAGGTGGTTCCGGAGATGGTAAGCGACCTCTCGGAGCGGCCGATCCGTCCCCATGCCTCTAATATGGGCATCGCCATGGGACTGAAACTGGCGGAGATGGCCGGCACCCAGAGCGATCTGCTGCTAACCACCACCGATCCCTTTGTCTGCGACGAACTGGATGTGGTGGACCGGATCACCGGGTTCGTTAAGATCAAACGGGACGGCTCCGGTGGTCATTACCTGAGTCATAAGGCGGCATGGCGGCTGGTGGCTTCCCTGATGAACCAGGAACCGGAGTTGCTGGATGCCGTAACGGCCCACGTCGGCGGCGGTACTTCCCTGGCCGCCCACAGGCGGGGCAGGGTAAGCATGCTCATTGACGCCTATTCCGGCCTGATGTCCACCAGCCGGAGCGGGGCCATCGACATCGACCGGGTAATCAAGTCCATTAAAGATAATGAGTTTTCCGTTAAAGACCTGGAGCAGGTGATGACCGAACGCGGCGGCCTGTTATCCCTGGTGGGGACCAACGATTTCTATGCCATGATCGGATTCTTAAAGCAGGGCGCCACCCCCACCCAGCGCAAAAAGATCGGCCTGGTGCAGGACTTCATGGCCAGGAATATTGCCAGCGGCATGCTGCGGCTCACCGCAGACGGGGCGGATGTCCGGGT
>JAKSBB010000726.1 GCA_022361315.1 Desulfobacterales bacterium | reverse complement strand
GGAATAGTATGAACAAAACGGTGCCCATGGCAGTGGGAATGCCAAGACTGGAGAGGGTTTACGATGTTTTTGACCGGGTTATGTCCGACTTCCCCGTGGCCTGCGGTGAGGGGTGTGCGGATTGCTGCACCTGTAACGTGACGCTCACCAGTCTGGAGGCGGCCTATATTTTTGCCGGGCTGGACCAGGCCGCCATGGACGATCTGGCGCACCGGGTTAGAGCGGCCGGTGAGGGGCGGCGCTACCGCCCGGTCCTCACCACCAACGGGTTTGCCAAAGCCTGCCTGGTGGGAGAACCTGTGTCAGAGGAAGAAAATGATCCGGCATGGGGCGCCTGCCCCTTGCTGAAAGATGGCCGATGCACCATTTATGATGTCCGCCCCCTGGGATGCAGGAATATGATGTCAAAGGTAAAGTGCGGTGACACAGGTTATGCGGATATGCCTTCCTTTGCCCTGACCCTGAACAACCTTTTTCTTCAATATGTGGAAGGCCTGGATACCGGCGGATTTTCAGGCAACCTCACCGATATGCTGGCCCTTTATCTCTCCGCAGGTGAAGGGAGATCTATACCTGTGTATTTATCCCTTGAAAAACTGCAAGATTCTGATAAGAAAAGATTATTCATCGGTAACCAGCCGGTGCCGGCATGGATGGTTCCCCCTGAACACAGAGACCGGGCTGCACCTGTCCTGAAGGAATTGAATACCCCAAAATAGAAATGGGGATAGACATCGGGACCGAATTTATGTGGCTGCGGTTTTTTGGGATCAGCGACTCTTTCTTGACTTGCCTGCCGGGGATGGTTTAAGTAACAGCCACACCTATATAAATTAACTTAAATTGGATGAGGACGGATCATGGGAATGAATGTGGTAGACAAGATAGATGACAAGGTGAAAATCAACACCATGCTGGTGAGTGTATCAGACAAAACCGGGCTTGATACCTTTATTCCGGGCATGGTGGCAGCCAATCCCGGTCTTAAGATTCTGTCCACCGGCGGTACGTTCGCTAAAATAAAGGAAATCCTCGGTGATAAGGCAGATGGTGTCCTGGAGCAGGTCTCTGATTACACCGGTCAGCCCGAAACCCAGGGGGGGCTGGTGAAAACCCTGGATTTCAAGATTTACCTTGGCCTGCTCACCGAAACCTATAATGATGCCCACCAGGATGACCTGAAACGGACAGATGCCCTTCCCATTGATATGGTTGTCGTCAACCTCTATCCCTTCAGCGAGACCATTGCCAAAGACGGGGTGACCGTGGAGAACGCCAGGGGCAACATCGATATTGGCGGCCCCACAATGATCCGGGCCTCTGCCAAGAACTTCATCCGGGTGGCTTCGGTTGTGGATCCCGCCTCCTACGGCGATATTCTTGACAAGGTAAAGGCACAGGACGGGGCATTGGGGCTTGAAGACCGGTATGAATTGTCCAAAAAGGCCTTTGCCCACACCGCCGAATACGACACAAATATTTCTCAATACCTGGCGGCCCAGGCCTTTGACCAGGTGAAATCTTGCTATAACACAGGAGAATAATCATGGCCAAAGATCTGAAGCAGATGTACAAAACCATCATGGATGACCATTTCACCCCGGCAATGGAGATTTCCTTTGTGGACGGTGACAACCGCCAGACCCTGTTTTATGAAAAGGTCTCCTGGGTGATTGACGAGGTGGAAAAGGGGCTTCGTTACGGGGAAAATCCGGGTCAGGAAGCTGCCCTTTACCGCCTGGTGAACGGTAACCTGGCACTGGGGGATGCCAAAACCATCACCCCTGGCAAGTACCTGGTATCTGATATTGAATTGCTCCAGTCCGGAAAACATCCGGGAAAAACCAATCTTACGGATGCGGACAACTCCCTGAACATCCTCCGTTATTTTACGGACACCCCATGTGCTGTCATCGTAAAGCATAATAACCCCTGTGGTGCCGCCCGTGCCGCAAGCCTGGAAGAGGCCTACAGCAAGGCGTATATGGCGGACCGTGTGGCTGCCTTCGGCGGGTGCATCGCCCTGAACAAGGCCGTGGACAAAGCAACGGCGGAAGCCATTGCCAGCCAGTATG
>JAKSBB010001176.1 GCA_022361315.1 Desulfobacterales bacterium | reverse complement strand
TTTTTCGGCATAGGCCAGCAGATCCTTGCCCGGGGCCGTGAGATTCACTTTTTTAGCCACGCGGGTAAGCAGGGAGACCCCCAGTTCGTCCTCCAGCCGTTTGATCTGAAGACTTACCGCAGACTGGGTAAGGTTCACTGTTTTAGCAGCTTTGGTAAAGCTCCGGGTTTCCACAACGGCGATATAGGTTTTGAGTTGGTCAATATTCATTTGGGAGAGGCCTCTCATTTAGAAAAATCATCATCCTGATAAAATATATTAATTGGACTTATCCATCAAGGATGTTTTACCCCTATATCAGATGTCAACGTGTTAAAATCAAAAGGATGTTTGGCCATGACAAAAAAAATGAAACTGGGACTTCATACCTACACGCTTCACCTGTGGGGACTGGGACAAAACTGGGGCATCCAGGCCGATCCGAGACCCAAAGAAATGAATCTTCTCCAGCTGATGGACAGGGCTGTGGAATGGGGGCTTGACGGCCTCCACATCACGGGCTGCGACCTGGAAACCAAGGATGACGGCCGCCTTGCCGAGGTAAAAAAGGCCGCCGCCGACCGGGGCCTCTACCTGGAGTATAATTTTTCACTGGACGAAGAATTTGACCCCAGGCTCACGGATACCATTGAACGGGGCCTTGAAATCACGGAAAAGATCGGCGCTGACCTTGCCAAACTCAGCCTGGATATCCGCCGGCCCCGTCCCCTGTACGGCAGCTGTTTCCACCCGGATGTCATGCGGCAGCTCTGCGATGTGTACGACGAGGTTATGGCAGTTCTTCACATCCTGGAGAAAACCGGCATCCGCCTGGCCCTTGAGAACCACACCGAAACCTTCGCCGATGAGATCCTCTGGCTTATTGACCGGATCGACCATCCCCTGGTGGGCGCCTGTGTGGATACCGTCAACTCCATGGGCGTTCTTGAAAACCCTGAAACCGCAGTGGAAAAACTGGCGCCCTACGCCTTTTCCAACCACTTCTGCGACCACAAGCTGGACCGGGACCAGTTCGGCATCCGCTTCCACGGCGTGGCCCTGGGTGACGGGGATATCGACTGCTTTAAAACCTATAAAACCATTCGCGACCATTCCCCCACCGACCGGATCACCTTTGAAATTGAGTGGGACATGGGGGATGACCCCATCGAGGTGGCCCGGGAAAAAGAGATGGATGCCTGTCTGCGGAGTATCACATACGCCCGGGAAGTTATAGGTATCGGAAAATAGAAACCGTGGGCCGGCCGGAAACGTCCGGTCCTTGTTTTAATCCGGTCCATGCTTTGTGGCTGATGTATTTATTATTGCAAATTGATACATCTCTTGACTTTCAACCGAACCTGGCTTAAATGATGCTTTGATTTTATCCGTATCCAATTCACAGGATGGCCCGCTATGAATCACCCACCCAGAGGCAAGGCACCGGTTAAAGGCATCATTTACCTCATCGGCGGTATTTTTATATTCTCGCTTCAGGATGCGATTATCAAGCATCTCTGCGGGGATTACCCCCTGTTTGAAATCATGTTCTGCAGGAGTCTGGCCGCCATCATCCCCTGCCTGGTGCTGATCCATTTTGATGTGGGCCTGGGCCGGCTGAAAAGTCGCCGCCCCTTATTGCTTATTGGCCGGGGTCTGCTCTTCTTCTGCTGTTATATATTGTATTACCTGGGTATCGCCGCCCTCCCCCTGGCGGAGAACATCGCCTTGTTTTATACCGGTCCTTTCTTCATCACCATGCTTTCCGCCGCCCTGCTGCGTGAACGGGTGGGCTTAAGCAGATGGGCAGCGCTGGCCGCCTGCTTTACCGGGGTCCTGGTCATGGTGAACCCCAGTTCGGGTATGGCCACCGCCGCTGCAGTGCTCCCTGTCCTGGCCGCCCTGACCTATGCTTTTACCACCCTGGCCACCCGGAAGGCGGCCGGCACCGAAAGCGCCTCGGTCATGTCGCTATACGTCATGGTGGTGTTCCTGATCCTGGCAGGCCTGCAGGGACTTGTATCCCGTCATTTGGACATTGCGGTCACCGGCCCCCCCTGGATAGATTTTCTGCTCCGCCCGTGGATTATGCCCTCTCTCCCGGACCTGGGCTGGATGCTGGCCCAGGGCGTTATTGCAACCGCCGGTTTCTACGGCCTCTCCCAGGCCTATCGCCTGGCGGAAGCCTCCACCGTGGCCCCCTTTGAATACAGCGGGCTTTTCCCCACGATCCTCTGGGGATTTCTCTTCTGGAACGAGATCCCCCCGCTGCCAACCCTCTGCGGTATATTGCTGATCCTTGCCAGCGGTATCTACCTGCTCCGGCAGGAAGCCGCAGCCGGGGCCGCATAGAACGCAAATTCCGCCTATTTCGGCACCATCCCCTTGCGGGGTCCATGGATTATCCGCTATACTGACGATCATTTAAACCGAAAGGAATACAGGGCCGGCCATGGAAGAAAATATCAGTATGCAGATCATGATGCGGTTGCGGCAGATCATCCAGGAGATGTCCCGCCACTCCAAGCAGCTCCAGGAAAAGTACAAGATCACCCTGCCCCAGCTTATCTGCCTGAAAGAGGTGGCCA
>JAKSBB010001200.1 GCA_022361315.1 Desulfobacterales bacterium | reverse complement strand
TGCGGACCCGGGATCTGCCGGAATCCATGCGGTTTAACATCTGCACCGCAGGCGAAGGAAAACTACTGCTTGAAGATGTGGTCGCAGATCATATAATAAAGATACTGACCCAGGCCCGGGGGAACAAGACCCGGGCTGCAAAGATACTCGGCATTGACAGAAAAACCCTTAACGCCCGGCTGAAAAAAATCGGGCAAGAATAAAAGATGGGAATAACAGATGGCCTTTAAGATACTCTTTCAAAAGCTGAAGGGTGCTGTGACAGACCTGCTGCCCATCGTTCTCGTGATCGCCTTTTTCCAGGTGATCGTGCTGCGGCAGCCCCTGCCCCAACTGGGCGAGGTGCTCTTCGGCTCCCTGCTGGTGGTGGTGGGCCTGACCCTCTTTGTCCAGGGGCTTGAGATGGGGCTTTTCCCCATCGGGGAAGCCATGGCCCATGCCCTGGCCGCCCGGGGCAGCCTGCTCTGGCTGCTGGTGTTCGCCTTTGCCCTGGGGTTTTCCACCACGGTGGCGGAACCGGCCCTGATCGCCGTGGCCTGGGAGGCGGCGGAAATCGCCGGACAGGGGGGACTGATCTCCACCGAGGAATCATCCATGAAGTCCTACGCCTTCGGCCTGCGTATTTCCGTTGCCGTTTCCGTGGGACTGGCCATCCTTATCGGGGTGATCCGGATTCTCAAAGGCTGGCCCATCCACTATCTGATCATCGGCGGATACGGGCTGGTGATGCTTATGACCATGGTCGCCCCCAAAGAGATCATCGGTATTGCCTACGATGCCGGCGGGGTTACCACCTCCACCATCACGGTGCCTCTGGTGGCGGCCCTTGGGGTCGGCCTTGCCTCCTCCGTCCGGGGACGCAGCCCCCTCACCGACGGCTTCGGCCTCATTGCATTTGCCTCTCTCATGCCCATGGTATTTGTCATGGGGTACGGGCTGATCATTTTTAATTAGGAAGGAAACCACATGGAATTCATCACCGACTTCAGCAGGGTATTGATCGCCACATGCAGGGATGTCCTTCCGATTATTATCCTGATTTTGGTGTTCCAGTTGCTGGTGCTGCGGCAGAAATTTACCCATCCCGGCCGCCTTCTGGCCGGCGGTGTATTTGTGGTGCTGGGCCTGTCCCTCTTTCTGGCCGGTCTTGAAAAGGCCCTGTTTCCCCTGGGTAAGCTCATGGCGGCGCAATTGTCCGCCCCGGAGTTTATCGGCGGTACAGCAGCCGGGGTATCTGATGTGAGCTGGACAGCTTACGCCTGGATCTACGTCTTTGCCGCCATGATCGGTTTTGCCACCACCATTGCGGAGCCGTCTCTCATCGCCGTTGCCTACAAGGCCGGGGAAGTATCCGCCGGTACCATTCACCAATGGGGGCTTCGGATCACCGTGGCCGTGGGGGTGGCCGTGGGATTGAGTCTTGGCACCTTCCGCATCGTCACCGGCACCCCCCTGTATTTATATATATTGGCGGGCTATGTGATCGTCTTGATCCAGACCCTTTCCGCCCCCAAACAGATGATTGCCCTGGCCTATGATTCCGGGGGGGTAACCACCTCCACGGTGACCGTCCCCATTGTCACTGCACTGGGGTTGGGGCTGTCCGCCTCGGTTCCCGGAAGAAACCCGGCCCTGGACGGCTTCGGCCTCATCGCCTTTGCAAGCCTCTTCCCCATCATAGCCGTGATGGGTTATGCACAGATTTCCCAATGGCTGGTACAACGAAAAAAACACGGAGAATAATATGCGCTTTAAAATGATTCTATCGTCCGTCAAACCCGACGTCACCGACCGCATCGTCGATGCCGCCAAAGCATCCGGCGCCACCGGGGCCACTATCATTCCGGCCAGGGGCACGGGAAGCCACGAGGCAAAGACCTTCTTCGGCCTCACCCTCGAAGTACAGACGGATATTGTGATGTTTCTGGTGGAAGAACATTCGGTCACCACCATTCTCGACGCCATCAAAACCGCCGGTGAATTCCACAAGCCGGGCACCGGCATCGCCTTTGTGCTTCCGGTGGAACAGGTGGCAGGCCTGGAAAGCCAGATGGAAATATTCAAGGAAAACGTAAAGAAAAGCTATTTTTAACACCGCATCCCCATCCTAAGAAGAACCCAGGGAGGATACCTATGAACACCGAAAAAAAGGACATCATTCGCGCGGAAGACGTCATGCTCCCGCACATGGAAATCATCAACGGCATGGCCACGGCCAAAGAGGCCGCCGATGCCATGAAGGCCAAAAAACTCTACTGCCTGCTGGTTGAAAAACGCCACCCGGACGATGCCTGGGGCATTCTGGCGGTCCAGGACCTGGCCCGTGAAGTCCTGGTCCCCGGCCGCTCCCCCGAAGATGTCCACGTATATGAAATCATGACCAAACCGGTGATCACCGTGCCGGCCAAAATGGATATCAAATATGTGGCCAGGCTTCTTTACCGCGCCGGTATCAGACGGGCACCGGTTGAAGAAAACGGCAAGATCCTCGGTATGGTCTCTTTATCTTCCCTGATATTGGAGAATGACCTGTTTTAAACGTCGGCTGAGCAGACATCTAATGCACGACCTGATAGTGTGCTTTCACAAGTTGGTTCAATAAAATCTCTGAATCCACCAATCTAAGTTTTATTGGCGCGGGCAGGAATCCGAACAACGAGATTCCCTGCCCCAATAAAACCGGAACGGTTGTAATAATAAGGCTGTCAATCAGATTCTCAGCCAGACAACTCTGGATTAAGGCGCCTCCATCTATATACAGGTTTTCATGCCCTTTATCACGAAGGGTGGTCATCATGTCCTGAATGCTTCCGGATATCAAAAAAGCCTTTCCCTCGACTTCCGGCGGTAATTCAGCAAGCGTGTTACTTGCAACAAACACGGGCCGCTCATAGGGCCAGACACCGAAGGTCATAACTTTTTCAAAGGTATTTTTCCCCATGAGTAAGGTGTCAATCCCATCCATAAAGGCAGAAAACCCAAAATCACTTTGTTCGGGGTTGTCGATATCTTCCAGCCAATCCAGTTCACCGTTTGGCCCGGCAATAAACCCGTCTAAACTCTGGGCGATATACACATAATTTGTCATATTTTTATAACCTTCAGACATTAGGCTCTCGGATAATGATTTTCGCATTCATAACTCCGGCCAATTGATCAATTTTTTCCTGTGCTTCACGAATCAGTGGTTGCAGCCGATCAGAAAAAAGCATCCCGCAACCGATTAAACCTCGGCCTGATGCGGCTCTGTCAGTATTCCAATGAGACTCCCATGCCGTTGCCCCTGTTTTGTCTACCAATTCCTGAGGCCAGTTGCGGGCGTTAAACGGATACCAGGCAACAAAACGAATATGTTTTGATTTTAGGATATTGCAGGTGTCGATCAACGACGCCCAGTCTTTATCTGCATCAGGATGAAATGGTGGATCCAAGAATACAAGATCAGCTTCCATTAAATTTTTTACAGCCTCAAATCCATCTTTTTCACAGGCAATGGTCAGCGTGACGGTTCGGCATCCACCCTGGAGTTCCAGTGGTTCTGCCGTAACGGCAAATCCCAGGGGATTGTATCCCGATTGATGGATGGAAAATACTTTAAACTCGTTAACTTTTGCTTGATTGATCAGAATATCTTCATCCACCTGGTACTGCAGAGATTCACCCATCGCC
>JAKSBB010001297.1 GCA_022361315.1 Desulfobacterales bacterium | reverse complement strand
TGGACATATCCCGAAGCGTTGCGTACTGGTCTTCTCCGTCCGTGGAAAGCCTGAGCAGGTATTTTCTTGAGTCCTCCGGTGAGGGCTGCCGGAGGAGAAGGCCCGCGGCGTCAAATTTTTTCAGGATTTTGCTCAGGTAGGTGACGTCAAGATCCAGTTGGCGGCTCAGATCTTTGGCATGGATGCCCGGGCTGCTGTGCAGTTCAAATAGAACCCTGGCCTGGATCAGTGAAAACTCGCTGTCCAGAAACCGTTTTTTAATCAGGCCGATGGCCTGGGTGTAGAAGCGGTTGAATTCCCTGATGCGGCTGATTGTGTCGGATGCCATGGTGCCCTCCTTGTATTCGTATGATGAAAAGACGTAATACAGGAATATGTCATCACTTGGTTATTGTCAATAAAATAGTTGCAATGTAGCAACTATATGATGTTTTCTTTGAATTAATCTCCCGGATGAATCACTTGGTTTAATCAGCCGGATTAATCACCCGAAGCATGAGGCGGACAATATCCTCAATGGGTGGTCGGTCCACCTCAAGCAGGGTCTGGAGAATAAAGCCGTCCACCACCGCCACCAGGAAGCGGGCCTTGGCAGCGGCATCTGTTTTTGGGCCGGCCATCCGGTCATAGGCTTCGTCTACCATGGTGAACCACTGGGCATAGGTTGCCTGGAACCGCTCTTTAAGGCCGGCATTGCCCGAAACCGCCTCCCGGACCAGGTAGAGGTGGAGGCGGCTGCGGGCTTCCGAGGTGAGGATGGTGGTGAAAAAGGCCGTGAGCAGATGTTCCCAGGTGATGGGCTCATTCCGGTCCTTGTCGGCGTCCATCATATCGAACAATGTCGTGGTAATCTGTGCCATGTGCCGGTCGGCAATGTCGAAGACAAGATCATTTTTGCTGGCGTAGTAATAGTACAGCGTGCCCTTGCTCAGACCTGCAGCCTCAGCCACCTTGGCCAGGCTGGTTTTGTCCACCCCGCACTCCCCGATCATGGCACCTGCGGCATCCAGAATCTTGGCGCGGTTATCTTCCCCGGTGCCCTTTGCGGTTTTCGCCATGGATCAGGCCTCTGCCTTTTCCGGTTCTGTATTTTTCGGGGCCGGTGCCGGTTTTGTGGCTGAGGGCCGCGGTCCCATAGTAATTGCTTCTACCGGACAGTCCTGGGCACAAAAACCGCAGGCAATACAACCCGCCTCATTTTCCAGGAAGGGCAGTTTATGGGTGGAGCCCACCTTCTGGAGGACCTGGCCGATGACCCCGGCCGGACAGGTGTCGATGCAGATGGTGCAGGACATGCACAGGTCCGTGTTGAACCAGGGCCGCTCCCAGCGTTTTTTCGGAATCCGCTTGACGGCCAGGCCGAAATTATCCGTGACCGCCCCTGAGGGGCAGACCCTGCCGCAGGCCCTGCATTCGATACAGATGGCCGGATCAATGGCATGGCGTGATTTTTTTTGGCCGGTGATGGCCCGGGTGGGGCAGATTCCGGCGCAGGCACGGCATCCGATGCATGCCGGGGTAATGGTAAAGGCCATGTGGTGTCTCCTTTTCAGGTCTCAGGCAATGGATGCCACGCGGTTAACGGCTTCCTCCGGTGGAACCCCGGTCTCCCGGTCCCAGCCGAACAATTCCCAATAGTCCTTCATCATGGCGTCCACATCCACGGTCCGGCCCTT
>JAKSBB010001095.1 GCA_022361315.1 Desulfobacterales bacterium | reverse complement strand
CCGGGGTGTTTATATCGCTGAACAGCTCCGGTGTGGGAATGCGGGTTTCACTGTAGAGACTGTATATCGGAATGCCCAGGTCAGGATCCCTGCCGTGGGCCGACTCAATCATATTGTCCTGTTTTTCGGCAAAGAAACCGTGCTGGGGGGAAAAAAGGGCGGTCAGTTGTCCGGGAAACCTTTGGATCAGAATGTCCCGGGCGTGGGCAAACCGGCTGTCCACCGAGGCCGGATTGGCCAGAAGGCCCAATCGGCGGCCTTTCAGGCAGTCCGGTATGTCTGTATTCAGGGTATCAAGTCCGGTGCGGATCAAAGGCCGCCTTGTGTGAGTCATTGTCTCTCCAGATATGAGGTTGATGCCTTGCCGGTAGCGGCGATTCCCCCTTCTCTACCATAGGTATTGACAAAAATTCAAATCCTAACTAAATAGGGGGTCTTTATATTAATGGTTCTGCGCTGCATCAACCATTCTTAACACCGCGGTCCAACCAGCAGGAGTACATCTGCAATGAAATTTTCCATCAGTGAGTCCATCAACACCATTAAACCCTATGAAGCCGGTAAACCCCTGAAAGAAGTGGAACGGGAATACGGGATTTCCAAAGCTGTAAAGCTGGCATCCAATGAGAATCCCTTCGGATTTTCCCCCGACGTAAAAATGGCAGTGGACGCCCATCTGATGTCCATGAACCGCTATCCCGAACCTGTGGCCCACAGCCTGACCACCAAACTTGCGGAAAAGTACGGTGTGGCATTTGAAAACATTGTCCTGGGCAACGGGTCCGATGATATTATTGCGCTTCTGGCCCACGGGTTTCTGAATCCCGGTGATGAGGCCGTTATGCCGCTGCCCTCTTTTCTCATGTATGAGATCTGTGTGAAAACGGCCAAAGGCGTACCGGTCATGGTGCCGCTGACGGATTACACCACCAATCTGGATGGGCTGATCAAGGCCATTACACCCAAAACCCGGATGGTGTTCATCACCAACCCTTTTAATCCAACTGGTGCGACACTGACACGGGAGGAGTTCAATGCCTTTGCGGATCAGGTGCCGGATAATGTACTGATTGTTGTGGATGAGGCCTATATTGAATTTGTCCGGGATGAGGCCGTATACAATTCCCTGGATGCGCCCCTGGCCGACCCCAGGATCGTCACCCTGAGAACCTTTTCCAAGGCTTACGGGCTGGCCGGTTTCCGTATCGGATACGGGGTGATGGATCAGGCTGTGGCTGAGATCCTCAACCGGATCCGCCAGCCCTTTAACGTAAATACGCTGGCCCAGGTGGCTGCGGAAGCGGCTCTGGACGACACAGCATTCCTGAAGATCAGTGTTCGCGGTACCCATGAGGGACTGGACTATCTGATATCCGAACTTGAAACCCTGGGACTGACAGTGTTGCCCACCCAGTCCAATTTCCTGATGGTGGACCTGAATACTGATTCCAAAGCCGCCTTTGAAAAGATGTTGCAAAAAGGTGTCATCGTAAGATCCATGGCCTCATACGGATTCGATACTTTTCTGCGGATCAACACGGGTACGCCGGAAGAAAACGAAACCTGTATCGTTGCACTCAAAGAGGTGCTGGAAGGATAATTAAATAAATGAGTTACCGTATTGTCACCATCGACGGCCCTGCCGGTGCCGGTAAAACCACTGTTTCCAAACAACTGGCTGCGGCACTGGGTTGTGTGTATGTGGATACCGGTGCCCTCTACCGGGGCGTGGCCTATGAGATTAACCGCCGGGATGTTAACTGGCAGGATGAAACTGCGCTGAATCGTTTTCTGGAGGATCTTGATCTCAGCTTTGAGATGACGGGGCAGGACCTTGTGCTGACCTCTTCCGGAGAGGACATCACCCCCTTTATCCGTACCCCTGAGATCACCATGCTGGCCTCATCCACCTCTGCCCTTCCGGCGGTCCGGCAGGCACTTCTGGGCATCCAGAAGCAGATTGCCGCCACCCGGGATGCCGTTTTTGAGGGCAGGGACATGGGAACCGCCGTATTCCCGGACGCACCGTTCAAATTTTTTCTCTTTGCCGACCTGAGTATCCGCGCCCAAAGACGCCATGAAGAGATGGGAACTTCCGGCACCGGACTTGAAACGGTTCAGTCCCAGATGGCCAAGCGGGATAAGGACGATGAAACCCGTAAAACCAACCCCCTGAAACCTGCTGAAGATGCCGTTTCCGTCGACTCCACCCATATGACGGTGGACCAGGTGGTGGAAAAAATGCAGGGTGTCATTGAAAAAGGCTGATTAATTCTTACATTCTCCTTGATTTTACTTTTGTCCGTTGGTATAAGGGTAAATTGTACTCGTCTTTCCATCAGGCCGTGGCGTAATCTCTTGGATCCCGCTGTCTCCACAGGTAAAGGGTGAGTACAAAATTCGATTAGGGGGATTATTTTTAATGAACAACAACATTGCTGAAGAAAACGACAACCAAAAAAACATGAATACTGAAGAATTAGAGACACAGGAAACTGTCGACGCGCCGGAAGTTGAGCTTACCGGTGACGAAACTATGGAAGAGCTTCTGGGCATCTACGAGTCCAGCATTAGTAAATTTGAAGAGGGACAGGTGGTCGTAGGCTCCGTGATCTCCGTCGGCAGGGAAACAGTCCTTGTTGACGTGGGATATAAGTCTGAGGGACAGATCTCTATTCAGGAATTCATAGATGAAGACGGCAATGTCAACGTCAACGTCGGCGATGAGTTTGAGGTGATGATCGAAGTCTGGGATGAAGAAGAGGAAACCGTTCTTCTGTCCCGTGACAAGGCCAAAAAGGTCAAGGTATGGGATGCCATCAAGGGTATCTACGATGACGACGGCACCATTGAAGGTGTTATTACCAACCGCGTTAAAGGCGGTTTCTCCGTTGACATCGGTCTTACTGCCTTCCTGCCCGGCTCTCAGGCTGACCTGCGTCCCATCCGCAACATGGATGAGATGGTCAACAACACTTACGAATTCAAGATTCTTAAGTACAACAAGAAAAGAAACAACATCGTTCTGTCCAGACGGGTACTCCTGGAAGCCCAGAGAGAAACCATGCGTGCCGCTACCCTGGCTGCCATTGAAAATGACAAGATCATGGAAGGTATCGTCAAGAACATCACCGAGTACGGTGTATTCGTTGACCTTGGCGGCGTAGACGGACTCCTGCATATCACCGATATTTCCTGGGGCCGTGTAAAACATCCGTCCGAGCTGTTCTCCGTGGGTGACAACATCACCGTGAAGATCCTCTCCTTCGACTTTGAGAAAGAGAGAGTATCCCTGGGTATGAAGCAGTTGACACCCGATCCCTGGACCACTGCTGTTGACAAATATCCCATCGGTTCCAAGATCGAAGGCCGCGTTGTCAGCCTCACCGATTACGGTGCATTCATTGAACTGGAAGAGGGCGTTGAAGGCCTCATCCACGTATCTGAAATGTCCTGGACCCGTAAGATCCGCCATCCGTCCCAGATGGTTGCCGTGGGTGAAGAAGTTGAAGCTGTTGTTCTGGACCTCAAGCCTGACAACCGCAGAATCTCCCTGGGCATCAAACAGACCGTTGAGAATCCCTGGGAAGT
>JAKSBB010000076.1 GCA_022361315.1 Desulfobacterales bacterium | reverse complement strand
GCGAATGCGCGGACTGGTGAAGATGCTGAAACGGCTCACGGCCAGGGGAATTATAATGGGAATGATGATCACAGGCGGGTGTGCAACGGATACGGCGGTGGCACCTGTGGCCGGTGAAGGCTCCGCCCTGACGGATCTGATCCGGCAGGCGGTGCTGGACATCCGGGCCAAACATCCGCTGCAGGGGGAGCGTATCCAGGCGAGCCCCAATAATTTCTGGGAACGCGAGACATTGATGAATCTGCCGTTCTCAAGCATACTCAGCGATTCCCTGGCCGCAGAACTGTCCCGCAACGATGCCGTGGTGACAATTCAGGAGACCGGACCCCAGCCCCTGAAACTTACAGGATCCTATGTCAAGGCCGGCAGAGATTTGCTTGTTATTGTCCGGTTGCGCCGTATGGGAGATGCCGCAAGCCAGGATCTGGCCGTTGTTCAGGGCACCATACCCTGGGCCGGTCTTGATCAGGCCTGGCTGAGGCCGCGGTTCGACCGCATGGCCCGGACCCTGGTCCGTCTACTGGAAAACGATTATACGGGGATGCAGTCTCTGACCATTGCCACGCGGCCCTTCAGGCCGGGGAATCCGGCAAAGGGGGACCTGGTGCTGGGCCGGGAGGTGGCCAAGTACATGACCGATGCCCTGGCCTCTTCCTATGTTTTCCAGAATGCCGGCACCTCATTTTCTCAGCCCAATGCCCTGTTGACCGGGGAGTACCGGCAGGTGAGCGGGAAAATGGTATTCCACGCTTCTGTGACGGATCGCCTCACGGGTAAAAAACTCAGCGGTGCCTCTTTTGACATTCCCATGGGACGGATTCCTTCTGACCTGCTTACTTTGCGGATTCAGACCCTGGATGAATTGGCGGAGCAGACGGCCAGATCCCTGGTTCTGGCCTATGGAGAGAGGAATGACGGTCCTGCCGGCACCGTGTTTGTGGGCAGGCACAGCTTTCCGGATACCCGGTCAAAAGCCATGGTGCCCCTGAGCCTTACCCTGGCGGAAAAGTTTAAAACCCTGCTGTCCGGTTACCGGCAGTTCTCCGTCACGGATGATCCCGCAGCCGCCTCCGACCTGGTGCTGTCCGGGAATATCCTGAAGAGCGAGAACGGGCTGACCCTGGCGGTGGCCCTGAAACGGATGGAGATGGCGGACAGGGGAATGACGTTCAATCAACTGGCGGCTGTCCAGGAGACGCTGGACAGTCGGTACTGCCGTGAACACTGGTTTGATTTCACCATGCAAGGGAAGATCGACTTTTTTCTCAATACCCTGGTGGAAGACAGCCTGAACGCCCTGCCCGAAAAAGAACGGGCAGACATCCAGATTCACAGGTTT
>JAKSBB010000753.1 GCA_022361315.1 Desulfobacterales bacterium | reverse complement strand
CCGCCACCAACCGCAACCTGAAAAACGCCATGGAAGAAGGGCGGTTCCGCGAGGACCTTTATTACCGCCTCAACGTCTTCCCCATCACCCTCCCCCCGCTCCGCCAGCGCGTCGAAGACCTGCCCCTGCTCATCAACCACTTCGCCCGTGAGATCGCGCCCTCGCTCGGCGTCCAGCCGCCCACCATCGACGATGACGCGCTGACCAACCTCATGCGCTACGAATGGCCCGGCAACATCCGTGAGCTGCGCAACATCGTTGAACGCTGCACGCTCCTCGCCTCCGACGGCATCATCCTCCCCAGTCACCTGCCGGCCGAGATCGCCGCGGGCGTCAGCCACGAAGAAACCGATACCCCCGACGCCGGCGTCGCCGCCAGCAACTCCCGCCTCGCCGATCACGAAAAGGCCCTCATCCTCAAGGCCCTCAACGAAACCAACTGGAACCAGTCCGCCGCCGCCCGAAACCTCGGCATCACGCGCGACCACCTCCGCTACCGCATCAAGAAATACAACCTCATCCGCCCCTCAAACTAAGGGGCGCATTCCCACCCACCGGGGCACACGGATTGGGTAATCTTCCCCACCCGATCGGTTTCTTTTTGGATATCACAGTGATTTAATGCCCGCTAAGGGGGATTTTCCCGCTGCGCCACTCCCGTGGCACGCCATGTGCATCTATATCCCTCAGCTAAAAGCGATGCCCCGAGCAGAGTGCAGGTGCAATCGGGCGTGCTGGTGTAGAGAAGTTGAGTGCGGAGAAGATGATTCCCCTCCAGCCCCCTTGGGGCTTCTTCGGGGCGGAGGGGCGAAACGATGGCGGGGAACCGGGCGAAAGCCCTCTCTCCGTTTTCTTCCTTCCCCTGGCCTGTGTGACCCAGGCCAACGGGTCGGGGACTTCGGGCAAGCTTGCGTTGATTCCGATCAACGCAGGCCTTTTTTTGCGCCCATCCCACCCCCGATTCACTCGACATCCGTTACGCGGTCGATAGACTCTCTATCGCCCCCGTTCACGCCCGGGCACACAACCCAGCAGGTGGGGTGGCGGAGCGGTTGAACGCACCGGTCTTGAAAACCGGCGTGGCCTCAGGGTCACCGTGGGTTCGAATCCCACCCCCACCGTTGAGAAATCACAACGCTCGCCGGCTGTTTGGAAATGGTCGTTTGCGAGCGTTTTTGAATTTAGAAAAACGAT
>JAKSBB010000772.1 GCA_022361315.1 Desulfobacterales bacterium | reverse complement strand
GGATACACCACCTCCGGGGCCACCATCCTCACCGACATTGAGGTGGTCCCCCACGGCCTACTGTTCTGGCGGAGCCAGACTCATTTGCTGGGGGGGATGGGCTTTCTCACCCTGACCATCATCTTCCTGCCCCACGGCATGGGGGGGGTCCGGATCTTCCGGGCCGAGTCCAGCCCGGGCCAGGTCATCACCCGGGAGAAATTCATCCCGAGAAACCGCGACACCATGGTCTGGCTGTGGGGCATCTACATCGGCCTCAACGTGCTCCAGACCGTCCTGATGTGTGCCGGCGGCATGTCCGTTTTCGACTCCCTCTGCCACGCCTTCGGCACGGTGTCCACCTCGGGCTACTCCCCTTACAACGCCAGTATCGGCCACTACAACAACGCCTATTTTGACTGGATCATCATCATTTTCATGTTCCTGGGGGGCGTCACCTTCATGATTTTCTACCATTTGATGATGGGCAATTGGAAGGTCATCCGCAAGAACACCGAGTTGCGCTGGTATGTAGGGTTTATGCTCTTTTTCTGCGGCATGGTCACCTGGATTCTCTGGAAAGATGACATTTATCCCTTCTGGGATGCCCTGAGATACGCCTGTTTCCAGATCACCTCCCTGCTGACCACCACCGGTTTTACCACCGCGGACTATGAGCTCTGGCCCCAGGCCTCCCAGATGTTCCTCTATGCGGTATGCTTTATCGGGGCCTGCGCCGGCTCCACCACCTCCGGTATCAAGGTGGTACACTACGTGCTGATCTGGAAATTCGGCGTCGCCACCATCAAGCAGATCTTTTTCTCCCCCATGTCCGTTGTGTCCGTCCGCCTGAACGAACGCCCCGTGGATTCCCAGGTGGGGCAGCTGGCCGTGTTCTACTTCATCGCGAATGTCTTCCTTATCCTGATCGGGGGCTGTTTCATGGTGCTCACGGACGATATGGATTACGTCACGGCCATGAGTTCGGTGATCGCCAGCCTGATGAATATCGGACCGGGCTTCGGAGATGTGGGCCCCACGGAGAACTACGCCTTTATTTCCAACACGGGCAAATGGTTCCTCTCCTGGCTCATGCTGGTGGGCAGGCTGGAGATGTTCTCCGCACTGGTGATTTTTTATCCGTCTTTCTGGAAGAAATAATCTGAAGTTTAGGTGATGTCTAAAATGGATGAAACCACGATGGGCACGAAGAACTCGAAGATACCTTTCTTCGTGGTCTTCGTGGTCTTCGTGGTAAAAAAAACCTTAGGCTAAGAAGAGCTTCTGAACATCCTTCAGAGTCTGTGACATACAGACCACAATGGCCCGTTCATCACTCTGGATCTGGGTATCCCCCACCGCCACCTCCCAGGTGCCGTTCCGGAAAATACCGCCGATC
>JAKSBB010000669.1 GCA_022361315.1 Desulfobacterales bacterium | reverse complement strand
TGATGACAATGGCGTCAAAGCCGGCATATTTGATCTCCGGGGAAAAGCTGCCCCCGAAGTAGGAGTCCAGGAAGATCCCGGTCAGCGGGCTCTTGGTGACCACACAGCCGCGCATGGCCGGGGCCATGGTGGCGGTGAGCGGCCCGGTCATGAACATCAGCATGTTCTCGGGGCTTAAAGGATCTGTGCCGGGGGACAACCGGTCCTGGAGGAGCTTTGCACCAAACCCCTTGCCGCCGATGTACTCCCGGATATAGGGTTCGGGAACCGGGACGGTGTCAACGGCGCCGCGGGATAAATCAATCATGAGAAGGGTGTGTGTGTATGCCTCAATCATTAATTTGTCTCCCTGATTCTGGGTTGAATCGGTCATCTGGGCTTGAACTGGTCTTAACTACTTGTACAAGCTCAAGGGCACCGGTGGGGCAGGCTTCCACACACACCGGTTGTCCCTGGCACATTTCACATTTATGGGCTTTTTTCTTTTGGGGATCCATAAGGATCATATCAATGGGGCAGTAACGGGCACACATGCCGCAGCCGATACAGCGGTCGTGATCGATATGAACAATTCCATCATCTCCCCGGGAAATGGCCTTAGCCGGACAGACGGTCATGCAATAGGCCTGTTCGCATTGGTTGCAGACCACGGGCAGGTGGTAGAGCTTTTCATTCTTGTTGAGAATGGTCAGCCGGGCAAGGCGGGGATTGTATCCCCCAAACAGATCAAATGAGCAGGCCAGTTGGCAGATGCTGCAGCCCGTACACTTGTCAAAATTTATGTGAATCAGCTGTTTGACGGCACTTTCCTCCTGTCTGGGGTTGGTGAATCTTTCTTATGTTTCCAAACGAAATATCACATAGTAGGTACTATGTAAACCACTTTTTTTTATCTTGCAATAAAAAAAACTTCATGATATGGCTGTTAATCACATATCACATATTACATACTACGTGATGTAGGAGATGGTGTTCAACCTCAACATGAAGGAGGGAACCTGGTAAGTATGCTGAATGTTTCACACGTCACCAAAAAATTTGGTGAATTGACCGCTGTAAACGATTTGACGTTTTCGGTCACCAAGGGTCAAGTATTTGGGATCGCCGGTCCCAATGGTGCCGGAAAGTCAACGCTTTACAACCTCATCACAGGGCTCTATTCCTTTGACGGATCCATACAGTTCAAGGACAAGGAAATTTCAGGGCTCCCCCCCCACGATATTGCAAAACTCGGTATCTCACGCACCTTTCAGATTCCCCAGACCTTTCCCAGTTTAAATGTCCGCCAGAGTCTCGGTGTGGGCAGTTATTTCGGGTCCCGGAAAGGGTTTGAGAAAGACTACGTGGATCACATCCTGGAATTCGTGAATTTGGCGGATAAACAGGATGAGATGACCGGGCAGCTTAACCTGCTTGATAAGAAGATGCTGATGATCGGTGCGGCCCTGGCCACAAAGCCCGACATCCTGATGCTGGACGAACCCATGGCCGGATCCAACGCCAAGGAGATTATCAAGCTCATGGACCTGATCAAGCGGATCAACGAGGATCTGGGCGTGACCATCATCATCATTGAGCACTTTATGAAGGTGCTCACCGAGCTGACGGAAAAGCTGCTCATCATTGAAACCGGCACGGAGATCTGCTGCGGGGACCCGGTTGAGGTCACCTCGGATCCCAGGGTCATTGAATGTTATCTGGGGGATACCAATGATTAATGTCCAGAATATGAACGCCTATTACGGGGATTTCCACGTCTTGAAAAATGTCTCCCTCACCGTGGACGAGGGCCAGATCGTTGTCATGCTCGGCCCCAACGGCCACGGGAAGTCCACCTTTTTAAAGTCTGTCTGCGGCCTGGTGGAGAAGGTGGACGGCACCATTAATTATAAGGGCGATAGCATTACCGGTCTCGGGGCCGAACGTCTGGTGAATAAGGGTATCACCTATATTGCGGAAAACCGGGAACTTTTTCCCGAGATGACAGTCCTTGAAAACCTGAAACTGGGGGCGTACTCCAAGTCTGCCCGGCCCCATGAAAAAGAAAACCTGGAACGCGTATTCTCTCTCTTTCCCAGACTTGCCGACCGCAAGGGGCAGTTTGCCTCCACCATGAGCGGCGGCGAGGCCAGAATGCTGGCCATTGCCAGGGGACTGATGTCCAACGCTAAATTCCTTGCCATTGACGAGCCCTCCCTCGGCCTGCAGCCCAACCTGCGGGACGAAGTGGCCCGCATCATCAAAGAGATCAACGACCAGGGCATGACTGTTCTGGTGGTGGAACAGAATATCCCTCAGATTACCGAACTGGCTGACAAGCTCTACGTTTTGGAAGAAGGGCGGATTACCTTTGAGGGCAGCAAGGAAGATGCATTGTGCAATGAC
The DNA here is from genome assembly GCA_022361315.1 of Desulfobacterales bacterium. The sequence goes on along the minus strand of JAKSBB010000669.1, from coordinate 1,460 downwards.
CACCTCAAGGAAATTTTTTTAGGTATGTAACAGCGGGAAAGTAATAAGAGAGGGAATACATGTTAATCGAAATAATAGACGTCATCATCAGCGGCATGATCAACGGGTCGGTGTATGCGCTCATGGCCGTGGGCCTGACACTGATCTACGGTGTGTCCAAAGCCTTTAACTTTGCCTATGGTTCATTCTACAGCATGGGCGGCTACATCGCCTTCCTGCTGTTCGGCCTTTCCTTTATTGATTCCTACCTGGTGGTCTTTCTGCTGGCCGCGCCGGTACTGCTTTTCTTTGGGTTTATCATTGAAAAACTGTTGGTGGCCCCACTGCGCAAAAGAGACGATTGGGAGATTAAAGTCATGATGATCACCCTGGGGCTGGCCCTGTTTCTGGACAACTCCTACCAGGTGGTGTTCGGTGCCCGGATGAAATCGCTGCCCCCGCTGATGGAGGGTTCTTTTGAGGCCGGAGATTTTTTTCTGAGCTACCAGGATATCGTGATTTTCGTATTGTCCATCGGCGGCATACTGTTGTTTCGCTGGTTTCTGAATAACACGCGGACCGGCATGTCGGTAAGGGCTGTGGCCCAGAATCCGGCCGGTGCCCAGATCGTGGGCATCCCTAAAGAGTTTGTCTTTGCCGCCACCTTTGCCATCTCAACGGTGATGGTGGGTATGGGCGGTATCCTGCTGGCCCAGAAATACTTTGTGACGCCGGCCGGTGGCTGGAACATCCTGGTGAAGGCCTGGGTCATCACGGCCTTCGGCGGCATGGGCAGCATCAAAGGCGGGCTTTACGCTGCCTTTATAGTTGGCATGCTGGAGGCCTTTGTGGGCTGGCAGTTCGGCATGACCTGGACGCTCATGGCCTTGTTCGCCGTATTGTTGACCACCCTGGCGGTGAGACCCCAGGGCCTGATGGGGAAATGGGGGTAGAGACATGGAACACAAACGAATCGGAATACTTCTCGCAATAATCTGGGCAGTGGTTGCCATCCTGCCCCTGTTTTTCGGATCCACCAACTTCATCATGCACATCCTTATTATGTGTCTGATCTGGTCGGTGGTGGCTTCCTGCTGGGACTTGATCATGGGCTTTGCCGGGATCTTCTCCTTCGGGCAGGTGGCATTCTTCGTCATCGGCTCCTACGCCTCGGCCATTATTTCCGCCAAGTTCGGTATTGCACCGATTTTCGCCGTCTTTGTTGCCGGCGGCATCTCTGCGGCCCTTGGTATCCTGGTGGGGCTGCCGTGTCTGAAGCTGAAAGGGGCTTACATCGCCCTGGTCACCTTTGCTGTCCATATGATTCTGGAACCCCTACTTAAAGGGGATATCGGAAGGGCGCTGGGTACCGGTGGTTCAAGGGGAATTCTGACCATCCAGCCCATGGAAATTTTCGGCTATACCTTTAACTCTTCAGACCCCATTCCCTATTTTTATCTGCTCTTTTTTGTGGCGGTGAT
>JAKSBB010000332.1 GCA_022361315.1 Desulfobacterales bacterium | reverse complement strand
TTTTACCCCAAGGAATACTCGAATCAATAATATGACTTAAATCAAACTCGTTTTTAGCTCATTCTAAAGCGGTCGTCAATACATGTTCTAGACAGATAGGCTCTCATATCTACAATTATGTGTCGAATACATGCGCATTATCAGACATTTGGGCCTTAGGCGGCCTGTCAATTCACTTGCTTTACGATTCGATATCAATACAGTTTGCGCATAACCTTGTCGTTGCTAGGCTCACGACCGAATGGCCAAACTACCATATTTGGTTTATTTGCGTGCATCTAAGCCAATAGTAACAAACCACGAACATGTATGATACCACTACTTGGATTGCCTATTTTAACTTTAATAGTTCTGATATCGTTTATGTTCGATCCACGCGTGCAATGATCCAAGTCGCGCGTTTGTCGAATGAAAGCAGGCCTTCAGCATACTCAAGAAGACTAACCTGCCGGCAAACACGGTGTCGAACGTAGTCGCGATGCGCGGCGTTGATCACCTGACCGAATTGATCGAAACTCTTTCCGGCATGCCGTCGCAGTCATCCGATGCGCCTCGACCCGATGCCGAGATCTGCAAGGCAGCCATGACTACTCTTCCGTACAAGCCTCAAATTCAAGCGTCTCGATGAGGAGTCCCACATCAATTCCTGCAACCACCAGTCGTAAGGCGCAGCCTTGGAGATCATCTGCATCATCCCGCGGTCGGCTGGCCATGGTGGTGTGGGGTAAGCTGGCGAGGTAGGGCAAACTACGTGCGCTGGACAAGGGTTTCTACGAGTTGGCGGACTGATAAACTTCACAATCCATCGCATGTGAAAAACCTACACTTGAGGGATAGGGCATTCACCTCTATTTCTAGTGTTCTATGTCGATCAAGGCCGAGGGATTACTTCTTGTTACGACGCAGTATGGTGATACCGCCGAGCAATATCATCGCGATCGAAGCGGGCTCGGGGATGGTCACCTCGATGTAAACCTCTTCGGAGTCGCCGAGGTTGACGAAGAAGCGCCGCTGGGGGCCGACGCCGCCCCAGTAAACGGGGCGGTCTGCGACCAACTCAAAGCTTGTGCCGCCGCCCCCGCCCGCTGATGCGGCGAAGATGTGGATCTTGTTGGGGTCTTCGGTGTCGCGGTACCCGCTGGCTG
>JAKSBB010000236.1 GCA_022361315.1 Desulfobacterales bacterium | reverse complement strand
GGCTTCATAGACGATGCGGTCCCCTTTTTTCCACTCTTTGAATACGAAAGGTCCTGTGCCAACGGGATGGCTCAAAAATTCCGCCTCCCCGACCTCACTGTGATATTTGGGGGGAATGATACCCCAGTCATTGGCCAGATAGCGAACCAGCAGGGGATTGGGATCTTTCCCCGTGGAGATCTTCACCGTATAATCGTCCACTTTCGTCACGTCGTGGGCCACCTTGTAGCGGTCCTTGTAAGGCATTTCATCCCGTGTTCCCCGTTTCCAGGAGTAGACCACGGCATCGGCGGTGAACGGTTCACCATTATGGAACGTCACCCCCCGGCGCAGGTGAAAGGTATAGGTGGTGCCGTCTTCGGAGATCTCCCAGCGTTCCGCCAGGGAAGGAACAACCGTCCCCTCTTCGTTTACCCAGACCAGGGAATCATAAATCTGGAGGGCGGCGTTCACCGCATTTCGTTCTGCGGCAATGGCCAGTTCCAATGCATTGGGCATGGTGGACAACCCCACACGCAGGGTGCCTTTGGGCTCGGCTGCGGCGAACTGAAACGCACAGAACACCATCAGACAGATCATCGGTACGATTCGTAACATTCTCATCTCTCTCCTCCTTAAAAAACTGTTAGAAAACAAATTATGCTGCAATTAATCTGCTGCCGTGAACTCGGACATCAGCACATCAATCCCCAGATCCTTGAGTTCGTCCGTAACGGTTTTCGGCAGTTGCTTCTCCACGATGAGCACGTCGATTTCCTTGGTGGTGGCAACCTCGATGGGCGCCACCAGGCCAAATCTGGACAAATCCAGCATGATGGCCACCATACCGTTGGTCCGGCGGACCATGGCCCGGTTGATGGCCGCAATTTCCTGGTTGACCACGGTGAGCCCGGAACTGATGCTGAATCCGTCCACAGAAAAAAACACCTTGTTGGCGTTGATTCTCTCGATCATCTCGTAGGTGAGGTTGCCGGCCGTGGCATAGGTGGTGGAATTATAGGTGCCGCCCAGAAAGATGAGTTCGGCCTTCAGGTCCCGCTTGTCCACTTCCGCAGCCACCCCCAGGTTGTTGGTGAAGGCCATGAACGGGATATCGGGATCCACATACCGCAGGATCAGGGAGGCGGTGGACCCTTCACCAATAAGAACTACGTCTTTGGGTTGAATCAGCCCGGCCGCTTTTCTGGCCAGCCGTTTTTTGATGCCCCGGCTTTTTTTGACACTGTTTTGATACTTATACTTATCCGCCATTCTCTCCTGGCGGTATACCGCACCGCCGTGGGTCCGCTTCAGAATACCCTCTTCTTCAAGCACTCCCAGGTCCCGGCGAATGGTCATCTCTGAGACGTTCAACTGCTGACTCAGTTCCGAACTTCTGGCGGTGAAGTTCTTTTTTATCGTATCAATGATGAATTGTCGCCGCTGTTCAGGCAAAAGGCCGGTCATCTGTGTCCATTCCCTTTCGGTCCAAAGGTTAACGGGATGACCAACCATAGAAAATGTTCGTTTTTGGTGTCAAGTGTTTAATTATTAGATTTTTCTAACAATCAACTAAACCACATATTATCAATACATTAAAATCAAACACAAGAAATCAAGCAACCATAAAAACGCAAGCAAACACCCCACCCAAACAAAACCTAACACGCAAAAAAACACTGCACACCTCAAGTATTCAGATGGGGTGTATCAGGGATTTTTTGCGGTTGTCAGGAAGGGGCGGGACAGATGCCCAGTTCGTCGGGGCGGAGGATCACCCAGTTCTTATCTCCGGTCACCGCCAGGTGGAGCCCCTCTTCTTCACGCGCCCTTTTGCGAAAGGCCTCTTTGGTGAGGTCCGTATCCGGTTCATTGTGATTGACCCAGATTTTCACACCCGCTTTGGAGGTGTCGGTGCTAAGCAGAAGGCTGTGATCGCTTGGAGAGTCCCCGGCCGCCAGCACGGGCTGTTTCAGGGGATGGATATACTCCCTCAATGCAGCCACTTTGCCCTCGTAGGACGTATCCTGCCCCCAGATATGGGAGGTCATTTCCAGGGCATAGTGATCTGGTTTAGAAAAGACGTCATCCCAGAAATAGCCTTCGCTGATCTGCTTCCGGGCGGTGGTCACTTCAAGGGTATCACGATTCTTGAGAAGGCAGGACAGGCCGATGACATTTTCCGGTTTGATGTTGATGCCGTATGCCGGGTCACTGACCACCATCCGCACCAGTTCTTCAAGTGCCGCCGTGATCACGTAGACCTCGATACCGTTTTCGGTAAGGGTGTTGATCAGTTCCCGCTGGGCCGGATAGATCCGCGGTGCATAAGAGACATACGTTCTGCGGCTGCCGTCTTCCCAGCACCGGTTGGTGATGGCCTTACCGTTCAGGGCAAACAACTCATCCACGTATTGCTTGAGCTGTGCCAGTGTAAACCCGGAAAAAATTTTACCGAACCAGGGATAGCCGATTTTATGGTCCAGGGCGTAGAGCCGGAATCCGTATGAAAGCAGTGTGTCATCGGGATGCATGGGAACGATGCGCAAAGTGGGATCCATGGTCTGCTTTGTGAGAATTCCCTTCATTTCCAGATACGAAAGCAGGTTCTCCTCAAGATCCTGAAACCAGATAGTATTGTCCGCATCAAATACGGCAAACTCACCCTGGTGTGCATTCTCCCGTATCATCTGTT
>JAKSBB010000686.1 GCA_022361315.1 Desulfobacterales bacterium | reverse complement strand
TTTGAATCCGTCAGCACCAGCGATCTTTTTAATGCGGGAAGCAAGGTGTTTGCCCTGGGGCCGTCCCTCCGGTGGAATATCTTTTCCAGGGACCGCATCAGAAATCAGATCCGGGTTGAAGATGCCCTGACCCGTCAGCGGCTGCTGGCCTATGAATACGCCGTGCTCAACGGGCTTCGGGAGGTGGAGAACAACCTGACGGCCTATATCGAAGACCGGGTCCGCCTCTCCGCCCTGGAGCGGTCCGTGGCCGCTGCCCGGCGGTCCGTAAGCCTGGCCACGGATCTCTATAAAAAAGGTCTTTCCGATTTCCAGCAGGTGCTGGATGCCCAGCGGGACCAGTTTGAATACGAGAATCAACTGGCCTCCGCCCGGGGAAATGCTTCCGCCAACTTTGTCCGTCTCTATGCCGCCCTGGGCGGTGGCTGGGACCCGGACCTGGTAACACCAGAACTCACAGTTTCGAAAAAATAACACAGGAGAACAAAAAATGTCCGCCAATAAGACGTTTAAAATACACGCCTGCCTGCTCACCCTGCTGATACTATTATCCGCAGTCACAGCCGGCTGTACCCGGGAAGATGCCAACGCCTCAGCCCCTGCCCCGCCGCCCCCAGGTGTCACCGTGAGCAGACCCCTCCAGAAATACCTCACCCATTTTACCGAGTATACCGGCACCACCGAAGCCCTGGAAACCGTCAGTATCCGGGCCCGGGTGGAGGGGACCCTCACCGGGGTCCACTTCACTCCGGGGGACGCTGTGGAAAAAGGGCAGTTGCTCTATACCATCGACCCTGCGGATTACCAGGCCACCCTGGATGAGGCAAAGGCAACCCTGGCCATCCGGGAAGCTGAGCTGGAACTTGCCGCAGCCACACTTCTGCGCCGGGAAAAGGCCTATAAGGACAGGGCCGTCAGCGAGGTGGCCGTTATCCAGGCCCGGGCGGATCTTTCTTCGGCAAAGGCGGGCAGGGCGGCGGCAAGGGCAGCCATCCGGCGGGCGGCCATTGATCTGTCCCACACCCGGATCACCGCACCCATTTCAGGGAAAACCAGCCTGAACCTTGTGGATGCGGGAAACCTGGTGGGGGCGGGGGAATATACCCTGTTGACCTCCATTGTCCGGGACGATCATATCTACGCCTATTTCACCGTGAATGAACGGGATCTGCTCCGTTTCCGTCAGGCCATGACGTCCAACGCAACACCTTCAGAACCCTCTCCGGCAGCAGAGGATACCCCTGTATTGCTGGGGCTTGCGAACCAGGAGGGTCATCCCTTTGAGGGGAAAATCGACTACATTGATCCCCAGGTGGATACGGCATCGGGTACGATCCGTGTCCGGGGGATATTCCCCAACCCGGACCACCGGATTCTGCCGGGGCTTTACGCCAGGGTTAAGGTGCCCACTGGGGCGCCACGGTCCGAACTTCTCGTGCCGGATACGGCGGTGAGCCGTGATCAGAAAGGGTATTATCTGCTGGTGGCCGATCCCTACGACAAGGTGAAATACCAGCCGGTGGAAACCGGCCCCCTTGCAGGACACCTGCGGGTGATCCGCCAGGGCATCAAACCGGGGGACCGGATCATCATCAACGGCCTCCAGAAGGCCAGACCGGGAAGCCCCGTGAGTGTCATCGAAGAACAATTGTCCATGACCGGGGATGAAACCCATAAATCGGGTACCGCCACACCGGCTGCTTAAGACATACGTGCACAGGAGAACAACACATGTTCGGTAAATTTTTCATCAACCGGCCCATTTTCGCCATCGCCATTTCCGTGATCATCGTCATGGCCGGGCTGATCGTCATGCCGTCCCTGCCCATTGCCCAGTATCCGGAAATTGCACCGCCTCGGGTTCAGGTACGGGCGGTATACCCCGGGGCCAGTGCCAAAGTGCTGGCCGCCACAGTGGCGCAGCCCATAGAGGAACAGATCAACGGGGTGGAAAACATGATCTACATGAATTCCACCAGTACCAATAACGGGGAGTATACCCTCACCATTTCCTTTGAGATCGGTACGGACATCGACATGGCCATGGTCATGGTCCAGAACCGGGTGGCCCAGGCGGAGTCCCAGCTGCCCGAAGAGGTCCAGCGCATGGGGCTGGATGTGAGCAAACAGTCCTCGAACATCCTTCTTTTCGCCTCCCTGACCTCTCCGGATGAACGGTATGACAGTCTCTTTCTGACCAATTATGTGACCATTCATATCCGGGACCAGCTCAGCCGCATCGAAGGGGTGGGGTCCGTCACCACTTTCGGCTCCTCGGACTACAGCATGCGCATCTGGCTGGATCCCAACCGGCTTCAGGCCCTGAACCTGACGACCACCGATGTCATTTCCGCCATCCGTGAGCAGAACGTCCAGGTGGCGGCGGGACAGATCGGCCAGCTGCCGGTGAGTGATCGTCAGGATTTCCAGTATGCCGTCAATGTCCGCGGCCGTCTTGAAGATAAGTCGGAGTTTGAAAACATCATCATCCGTTCTCTACCCGGCGGCCGGATGATCCGGGTGAAAGATGTGGCCCGGGTGGAACTGGGTGGCGAGAGCTATACCATGTTCGCCCAGGTAAAGGGCCGGGATGCAGCCGCCATCGGTGTCTTTCTCCAGCCCGGTGCCAACGCCCTGGCTACGGCCCAGCGGGTGAAAGACCGGATGGCGGAATTGGCAAAGGATTTTCCTCCCGGCGTGGCCTACGAGATCCCCTTTGACACCACCACCTTTATCCAGGTGTCCATCGATGAAGTGGTGCAGACCCTGCTGATTACCGTGGTACTGGTGGTGCTGGTGATCCTGATTTTTCTCCAGAACTGGCGGGCCAGCCTGATTCCGGTA
>JAKSBB010001219.1 GCA_022361315.1 Desulfobacterales bacterium | reverse complement strand
GGGCGTTTTCTCCGACGCACCGATCAGATCCAACAGCACCGCGCTGGTCGAAACGACCGCGACCTACACCGTCGCAACCGACCTGACGGACCGCGATGGCAACACGCCCGACGACGACAGCCCGCTCGAAGCCTCGGCCGGCATCGCCACACCGGGTACGCCCCTGACGATCACCAACGTCGTGGGCACGCTCAAGGTTCGACTGTCCGGACCGGCCGGCGGTTCCGTCGAGCTGTTCGACGACGATCCGACGGACGGCGTGATCGACGCCGTGGTCCTCACCGGCACGACGCGCAGCCACAGCCTCACCATCACCGGCGATGGCGACTTCAGCATCGCGCGTCTGCTGGCCGCTGACGACGCCACCGTTCGCAACTTCATGTTCGACGGCGACATCGTCGGCGACGACACCGACGCGCCGGACATCTGGATTGACGGCGAGGTCAGCCGCTTCCAGATCCGCGACCTGGGCACTAATGTCACCGGTCAGATCGGCGGCGACGTCGCCGACCTGCGCATGCGTGACCAGGGCGCCGGCCGACTCGTCATCGGCGGCAAGGTCCGCACCGCCACCATCGCCAGCGCCTCCGAGTCTCCGCTGCTCGGCCTGCTGACCACCTTCGGCAACCAGGTCTTCAACGCTTTCGCGTTCGAAGACCTCGGCTCCAGCCTCTGGGCGCACGAGGGCCTGGGTGTTCTCAACAACTACACCTTCGATCCGCTGACCGACGCGGTCACATTCAACTCCACCCTGCAGGTGCAGGACACCTTCAGCGACGTCGACGGCGATCCCACCACCGATCCGGTGGAGGTTTTCGGCCTCGACTTCCTCGGCGGCGACCTGTACGGCATCATCAAGGCTTACGCCCCGCAGCCCGTCCAGCGTTCCGCTGAGTCGCTCGCGGTCACAACCCTCAACTCCCTCAGCAACCTTGCCGTCGACAGCGCCAACAACGTCTACGCGATCAACAGCAGCGGCGCAAGCAACGAGCTGGTCATG
>JAKSBB010001303.1 GCA_022361315.1 Desulfobacterales bacterium | reverse complement strand
CCTTCTTAAATGCCGGGTCATGGGCCAGGTTGCAGGGGAAGTCCGACCGCATGTCCACGCGGTCTGCCGTTTTGTCTTCCTCCGGCCAGGGGGTGAGGCGGGAGGGCGGATCTTCCCGGACAAAGGTGCCCCTGCCGATTTCTCCCCGGACCAGCCCCCGTTCAGCCGCCAGTTCATAGGCACGGGTCACGGTGCCGAAATTCACCTTTAACGCCCAGGCCAGTTCCCTTTGCGGGGGCAGGCGGTCACCGGGGGTTAGTTTCCCCCGGCCGATGTCCAGGCTCAGGGCATCGTCGATGGCAATGTATTTAGGGCCTGAAAAGGTTTCCAGATCCGGTATCCACATGGTGTATCCCAAAAATCGTATAAATTGTTATGGTGACAATTCTATGGTTGCATAACAATTTAGCGCAGGGCATACAAGAGAAAAGATCGAATGTCATATCCATAGGGAGGAGAATTAAATGATACCCAATCAACGCCATCTGTTCAGCATCCCGGAAGCGGTGTCCTACTTAAATTGTGCCTATACCGCCCCGTTGATGAAAACAGCGGAAGCTGCAGGCCGACAGGCTGTGACGGCCAAAACACAGCCCTGGCAGATCACCCCGTCCCATTTTTTTTCAACCATTGCCCCGGTAAAAGAGAAGTTTGCCCGGCTTGTGAATTGCACACCGCAGGATGTGGCAATCATTCCTGCTGTGTCCTACGGCATCGCCTTTGCCGCGAAAAATCTCCCCCTGTCTGCCGGCGAGGAAATCCTGGTGCTGGACGAGCAGTTTCCGTCCAATATCTATGCCTGGCAGAAAAAGGCTGCAGAAGCGGAGGCGCGGGTGACTATTATAAAACGGCCTGAAGATCATGACTGGACCCGGGCGGTCATGGGCGCCCTGTCCGGAAAAACTGCCATTGCCGCGTTGCCCCATTGCCATTGGACCGACGGCAGCCGCCTGGATCTTACGGCCATCGGTGAACGCTGCCGGGAAGTGGGGGCCGCCCTGTGCATTGATGCCACCCAGTCCCTGGGGGCATTGCCCCTGGACATTGAAGCGGTTCAGCCGGATTTCCTGCTGACCACGGCCCATAAATGGCTGCTGGGACCCTATGGGTTCGGGTTTGCCTATGTGGCTCCCCAATGGCAGGGAGGCACCCCCCTTGAGGAAAACTGGATGAACCGGAAGGGCTCTCAGGATTTCTCCCGGCTGGTGGACTACCGGGATGACTATCAACCCGGGGCTGCCCGGTTTGACATGGGGGCGGCCAGCCAGTTTATCCTGGCACCGGTGGCGGAAGCCGCCCTGGATCAGATTCTGGACTGGGGTGTGGAAAATATCTCAGCCACCCTGGCGACCCGCATTGAACGGGTTGCAGCCCTTTCGAAGGAATTGGGACTCGATGTGCTCCCCCGGCATGTCCGCTCCCCTCATTTGACAGGCATTGGTTTCCGGAACGGCCTGCCCGGCGGATTGACGGACGCGCTGGCCGAAGAACGGATCTATGTCAGCATCCGCGGCACCTCCCTGCGTGTGGCCCCCCACCTGTATACGGCGGACAGGGATATCCGGCGCCTGGGGAATGTTTTGCAACGGTTTGCCGGTTAATCCCTTCTGGACGGGGGAAGGTGAATGATGTATCCTTACTGCCTGAATGTTCAACCCAACCATCACAGGAGGATGATATGAAGATCTTAGGTATCTCGGGCAGTCCGCGAAAAGATGAGACATCAGGTGTGTCAAAGCTTGTAAACACCGTTCTGGAAAATACCGGATGCGACTATGAGCTGGTCTCCCTTCGGGGGAAAACCATCGGTGGCTGTATCGCCTGCCTGGGCTGTGTAAAAGACAATGTCTGCAAGGTCAAAGACGATCTGGCTCCCCTGAGAGATAAAATTGTTGATGCAGATGCCTTTGTCATCGGGTCCCCTAACTATTATTCCACTGTGAATGCCCTGACCCATGCCTTTCTGGAACGCTGGTTCCAGTTCCGCCATCAGACCGGGCGGACCCTGTGGGGGAAACTTGCCGTATCCGTCGGTGTCGGCGGTACGGATGGCACCGCCCCTGCGGAACAGCTTGAAAAATTTTTCATGTACAATTTCATTGAAAACGTGGCCACGGTAAAAGGGCAGGGGGCGGCCTCCTGCTACTCCTGCGGATTCGGCGAAACCTGTCAGGTGGGGATTCCCCATATGGTCCACGGCCCCGGCGTAAAAATTACGGATAACATGATTCCGGATGTGGAAAAACAAGACGATGTCATGGCGGCTGCGGCAGAGGCCGGCAAGCTTCTGGGCAAACGTCTGACGGACGGTCATGACCGGACCGCCGTGGCCCAGGCGGTACAGGAGAAGATGATGGCCATGTTCGGCGAGACCGTGTGATTTGAGACGATCCTTATTTGTTAGGAACAGACCGTGAGACCGGTAGCACCCGATAAGTCCCCGGATATATGCTGACCTGGAATCTGGCATACGGCTGCCTGTCAGTGTTGTCCGGCATCGGCAGCATCGGCCTTGCGGTCTATCTGCTTCACAGCCGTCAGAATAAAGGGGCGCGTCAGCTTCTTTTTCTGATGGCCGCTTCGGGCCTGTGGTCCGTCACATACGGGTTTGAATTGCTCAGCCCTGCCCTCTGGCTGAAAGTCTGGTGGGTGCGGATGGAGTATCTGGGCGTCGCCTTCATCGGTGTGCTCCTGTTGCGGTTCGTGTTGATGGTGACCGGGCCGCAAATCTCTGTCACCTGCCGCAGGGTGCTCTGGGGGATTCCGCTTTTGGTGGTGCTCAGCGTGTTCACCAATTCATGGCATCAACTGATGTGGGCGGATGTCGGAATGGTGGGCGAATCCTATGTCCAGGCCCTTCAGTTCAGCCGCGGACCCATGTTCTGGGTCCATGTGGGATATTCCTATCTCATGATTCTGATTGCCTTTATCCTGCTGGTCAGGGCGGCGTTCACATCCAAAGGCCCCCACAGGATGCAGGTTCTGGTCATGCTTCCCGGTATTATTGCCCCCTGGATCGCCAACGGGATCTACCTGCTGGAGATCCCGGGCCTCTCCTATATTGATACAAGTCCCATGGCCTTTATGGTCACCTGTATGTTTTTTGCAGTGGGGCTGTTCCGGTATCACCTGGTGAATCTCATCCCCCTGGCCCATGAAGCGGTCATGGACGGCCTTGGTGATCCGGTGGTCGTTATGGATACGGATGACCATGTGGTGGAGATCAACGCGGCCTGCGCCCGAACCTTCGGACTGGCACACCCCTATGGTCCCCGTCGCCCTGCAGATACCTGCCTGCCCGGTCTGTACGGGATCGTCAGCCGCAGACGGCGGCGGGACACACCGGTCTCTTTTGATGCCTCTCTGGAAATGCCGGGGGGCGGTTTGCGGGACTGGCACATGCGGATTTCTCCCGTCTGGGGCCGGCGGGATCGGCAAAGCGGGTGGCTGGTGGTCATCCGGGATATCACCGAGCAGAAAGAGGCGGAGACCCGGCTGCGGGATGCTGGGAATTACATGGACAGCATCATTAACGCCATGCCCTCGGCCATCATCGGCGTGGACAGGGACGGGGGGGTGACCCATTGGAACGAAGGGGCTAAAAGCCTCACCGGTTTGGATGACACCTCGGCCTGCGGTAAAAAGCTGGTGGCGGCCATTGCACAGATGGCTCCTTATCTGACGAATGTAATGCGGGCCATAGAAACCGGGATGCCTCAGCGGCTGGAAAAGCAGGTCCTGAACTTTGGCCCGGTCCCGGATAGCCCAGATATTGAATCGGGCATGTCAGAGGGTGTCACCTATGATATCACTATTTTTCCAGTGGTTTCCGGGACCCGGCCCGGTGCGGTAATCCGTATTGATGACGTGAGTGATCAGGTGCGGATTCAGGAAATGATGGTTCAGTCGGAGAAGATGATGTCCGTGGGCGGATTGGCTGCCGGCATGGCCCACGAGATCAACAATCCCCTGGCCGGTATGATCCAGAATATCCAAGTGATCCGGAACCGGCTTTCCACCCATATGCCGGCAAACCTCCAGGCGGCGGAACGTCATGGGATGGATATCGACCGTCTTAGAGCCTATATGACGGACCGGAAAATTTTTCATATGATGGACCAGGCGACCCATGCCGGGGAGCGGGCTGCAAAAATCGTAGAAAACATGCTCTCATTCAACCGCAGGGAGAAGGGGGGCGGCAGATCAAGCCATCGTCTGCCGGACATGGTGGAGACCACCCTGGCCGTGCTTGAAAATGATTATAATTTGCGCAAACATTACGATTTCAAATCTGTTAAGGTGGTTGGGGACGGCGGCGCGGATCAGCCACCGATACCCTGCGAAAAGAGTGAAATTCAACAGGTGTTGTTCAACATATTTAAAAACGGCACCGAAGCCATGGCCATAGGTGGTACGGAGGCGCCGCAGTTTACCATCCGGTACTTTATTGAACGGGGGATGGTAGGGGTGGAAATCCGGAACAACGGGCCGGGCTTTTCGGAGGACGTCAGAAAGCGCCTGTTTGAGCCCTTTTTTACCACCAAACCTGTGGGGATGGGAACGGGCTTAGGCCTTTCCGTATCCTATTTTATTGTTGTGGAAAATCACGGGGGGGAACTGACTGCGGTTTCCCGGCCCGGAGAAGGGGCGGGGTTCACCGTTAAACTGCCCACCCAAGAAAGGATTGAGTGAAGATTTAGAAATGAAAACTTTAGAGATAAACATCTGCCGGGACTTCAGCAAAATTCTCGGCGGTGGAGAGAAGGATCGATCCGCCAACTCCGGTGAGGAGTTCCGGGAGCGGTTTCTGGACGATAATTTTGGGATCTACGATAAAATTATCATTGACCTGGACGGGGTCCTGGGGGTGCCTGTGGACTTCATGGAAGCCGCCTTTGGTGATCTGGCCCGGAAGCACGGGGCTGCTGCAGTGCGGGAAAAACTGGAATTTAAAGACCGCACGGGATTTGCCATCGAACGCATCCATTATTTTATAGATCACAGTTCCTGATTACCTGTTCTGAAGAACGTCACAACCAGAATCCGGCACCCCTTCACGGTGGTGCCGATGGGGTGTCGCATCACTTCTCCAGCCGACCTGCTTTTATACCGATCTCCTGTTTGAAAATGAACATCTGATAAAATTCAGGTGATATGGTGAAAAATGAATGCTTTTCCTGTAACATGCAGATATCACAGTGGGATCGCTTGGTTTTTGTCCTAAGGTGAAAATGCGGAAAAGTTCATAAATGATAAAAAGTATTCACTTGTGAAAGTGAAATAGGTGTGATACTTTCATTTTCGAACATTAGTGATCGTACGGTAATTTACGGGGGATAGCAAAGCAATGAAAAAGGTCCTGGAAACCGATGTGCTGATTATCGGCGGCGGTGCCACCGGCACCGGTCTTGCCCGTGACCTTGCCCTCCGGGGGCTTTCGGTGATCCTTGTGGAAAAGGGTGACCTGAATGCCGGGGCATCGGGGGCAAACCACGGTCTGCTCCACTCGGGTGCCCGGTATGTGCATTCGGATATGGAGGCAGCCATCGAGTGCCGGGAAGAGGGGATGATCCTCAAACAGATCGCCCCCCAGTGCATTGAAGAAACTTCCGGCCTTTTCGTGGCGGTGCCCGGTGATGATGAAAGCTATATCGCAGGGTTCCCGGACATGTGCCGCAAGGCCAATATCCACTGCCGGGAATTGACCATGGATGAGGCCCTGGACAAGGCTCCCTGTATCGCCAAAGATGCCATCGCCGTTTATGAGGTGCCGGATGCGGCTATTGATCCTTTTAAGCTTGCCATTGAAAACATGACCCAGGCCACCGGACTGGG
>JAKSBB010001260.1 GCA_022361315.1 Desulfobacterales bacterium | reverse complement strand
TTGGAGTATCCAGACCCTTCTCAACAGTAGGTTCGGCAGGCATTTCGTCCGCTAAATTATCGGGAGATGCCACTTCATCGGCTCCACTTGGAATAGAGAGACCGCTTTCATCTGTTGTCGTAGTCTCTTTATTGGCCTGTGCTTGGCCATTCAAATACAGATCTTCTGCCTGTTGCACCTGGAGGTCTTCAAAAGCTTCGTTAATGGCTTGATCATCATCATTCGCCAGGGCCTGGGCCATATCTGCTTCAACAGGCCGCTTAGCCGGCGCCGAAGGTGAAATGTCGACGTCATCAGCTTCCGCGTTTGGCTTCCCCTGTATTTTTTCACTCAAATAGGAAAAAGATTGTAAAACTCCGGCCTGCGGCCCCATTGCAAATGCAGTGGGTATCGCTACATCCTTGAAAGCCTCCCCATATGTTTTGCTTTGGTCCGAAAGCCCTACCCGTTGTTGAATGTCAGACTGCTTTTTCTCAGAAACCGTCTCACCGCCGACCTCCTCCCCGTAATCCAAAAAGGACTTGCCGATGAACCGGCTGATTGCCCCTTTCTTACCTGGAGCTTTGGCAAACATTTTTCCGATCTGTTTGCCCATAGGAGATGCAAACAGGAGGTGAGAGAATGCGGCACCGGCCGCTTCTGTCCCGGCTTCCCAAAGTCCCGTTTCGATGGCTGCGCCCTCTACGGCTTCATATATATTCTTCCACTCTGTTTCGGTCGGTTTACGTCCATGTTCAGCCAGGAATGAATCACCGATGTCATTGAGAAACTGGTCTTTGGCCACACCATAAAAAACACCACCGGAACCGGCCATTGAAGTTGCAATACCGGCGGCTGGATTTACCATACCAACCGCCAGCCCCGGCGCCATTGAAGCAAGGGACGTTGGCACATTGCTCGCACCCTGGTGGGCGCCCTTCTGAATCGGTCTTTCGGCCATCCTCTGGGCGGAGGGAATTTCGGCCTGCATATCCTTAGTCTGCTTATTGATATAACGGTCCAAAGCGCCATCTTCATCTGTGGGGTCATATTCTGAAAAGGTGTTCCTCAAAAACCGAGCGAAGTTCTGAGGCAGACGGTCGGTAGCACCAGTCGTCAGACCGGACCCCACCTCTTTGATCACACCGATGAGGCCTGATCGGTCCGGAATATCACCGTATGATATGGGGGCATCCGGATTCATCTGGTTGTATTGGAACATTGAGTGCTGGATCTTCTCCTGTTCCTCCGGTGAAAACTCTCCCCACCATTCTGGCTTTTCCTGGTACTGGATAACCTGGCCAGATTGAAATAGATGATCGTTGATTTGATCCGGGGTGGCGCCAGCGCGGACAGCCCCGTCATAGTCAAAGCCGGTTTCAGTTGAAAGATGCTGTGCAATCTGATCCGGGGTCCCGGTCTTTAAGGCCTCTATGTAATTAAATTCGTACATGTATGGTCCTGATTAGCTTTTCACCATGTTGGGTTCGTTTTCGACTACCGATACGATGATCTTACCGCCAGGCCCTTCTTTGGCATCAAAATAGACACCTGCTTTGTTCAGGTCTCTGAAGACCTGTTTCAGCTCGTTTTCACTGGTTGGAACAAAAGTGATTGTCTTGTCTTCGGGGTTGAAAGTCCCCTTTGTAATTTTCAACGCTTCTTTTATCGATGGGTTGGCTGTGGCCCCGGACTTTCTCATGAGGTCATCCATGGAAGCCTGAAATGAACTATTTCCTGATACCATGGGAAGAGGGTTTGCGCCTTCCGCGCCATCGTTATTCTGATTTTTCTTGCCCTCTTGGTTGCCTGAATTAAAGCGTTCCTTTTTATCACCTGATCTGGATAACGAGGCGGGTCCGTCAAACTGTGCCAAATCAATCTTTGCTTTACCGGTTGGATTAACCGGACTTGCACCAACCGGACCTTGTGTCGCTCCTTGGTAAAATTCCTCTGCGTTTCTCTGCAGACCAGTGTATTTCTCCCAGTCCTTCTTAGTTCCGGGTGAAGCATCCGGAGAAGAGGCTGCCTGCTCCAAAGCAACTTCAGGAGGAATCTTGTTTCCCATGTCATCAGACCGGCCGTTATATTTGGAAAGGATATTGTCAATCTGCTTCATTGTGATATCGTATTTATCCTCGGCCCCGGTATCCGGATTGTCCAGGGTGTATCCCTTTCGGCCATAAAGGTTATATTGGAGCATATTTTTTGCCGTAACCTTGTTCCCATGGGGGTCATACATATCTATGGGCTCAAACTTGCCACCCTTGTTTGTTCTATTATGAGAGGCCATGGCAGCCTTGGATGTGGCAATCTGTTGATCTTTAACTTCCATGTCTTTCAGATGTTCTTCATGCTCTTGGTTCTCAATGTTGATCCCGAAATCCTGCATGGCCTCCCAAGACTGAAAAATAATCTTTTCATTGGTCTTTTCGTTTCGGACTTCAATTTCCACCTGGTTGGGATTGGCGAGTTGTTTTTGAGGCATTATTAGGAATCTGTCACCATTAGCATTTTTGCCAAACATTGGGTTTAGTCGCTTTTCCCGGTTTCCCTTATCAATGGCCAGAATATTCATGGCTATGATATTGGCATACTGTTTTTCACCGACCTTGTTCACCCTCTGCATTGCCTCCTGCAAAGTCATTTTGCCAGTGGGCTGAAACTGCCCGGTCGGGGAATCAAGATATTGCACATCAAAAGTCCGCGTCTTGTCATCGAAATCGCCAAGTCGATATGGCATCGGTAGATCTTTTGACATCTGACGCAACACCCCAACAGCGCCATCGATATCTCCAGACTGCATGTGTTCCTGGGCCAGAGCTTTGTGGCCGGCATAGCTCGGGTAGCTTTGCCTGGCCAAATCGAGTACGGCTTCTTTCCTTCTGTGTTTTGCCTCATCAGTATCGCTACCCAAGTTCATGGCATCAACATA